>NZ_JABXEM010000058.1:0-44597 GCF_013372595.1 Myxococcus sp. AM011 | reverse complement strand
CTGTTGGAGCCCACCCTCATGTCGTCGACCGCTTCACCCCTCGCCGTGCCGGAACCCTGGGACCTCGTCGCGCCTGACTACGTGCGCGAGCTGCTCCCCATGTTCGAGACCTTCGCCAGGGACGCCCTCGCCCGCACCGGCACCAGCACGGGCTCACGCGTGGTGGACGTGGCGGCGGGTCCCGGAACACTGTCCCTGCTCGCGGCGCGACAGGGTGCCCGCGTGACGGCGGTGGACTTCTCCCCCCGGATGCTCGCCACCCTCCGGGAGCGCGCGACGTCGGAAGGGCTCGACATCGAAGCGCTCACGGGCGACGGCATGGCCCTTCCACTGCCGGACCAGAAGTTCGACGCCGCCTTCTCCCTCTTCGGCCTGATGTTCTTCCCGGACCGCCCGCGCGGCTTCCGCGAGCTGCACCGCGTCCTCGTCCCGGGCGGCCGTGCCGTCGTGTCGAGCTGGCTGCCCTTCGAACACTCGCCCACGATGAACACCGTCTATCAATCCCTCGCGGAGCTGATGGGCGGAGGAAGCGGCGGACCCCGCGACGGCATGATGCCCCTGTCAGACAAGGAGACCTGTCGGCGGGAGATGACCGCGTCTGGGTTCGATGAGGTCGACGTGCACGAGGTCACGGCCCGCGTGGAATACCCCACCACCGTCGCCATGGTGGACGCATTGATGCGCTCCAGCGCCCCCGTCGTCCTGGCGCGCAAGGCATTGGGCGACACGTGGCCTTCCCTCCAACAAGCCCTGGAAGTGAAGGTCTCCGCCCTCCTGGGCGCCGGTCCCCAGGTCGGCCTCTTCAATGCATACCTCACCACCGGCATCCGCCATCCGTCCGCGGCGTCCAAGACCCGACACTCCCAGGCCGACAAGCGTTGAGCGAGAGACAATCTGGCTGCTTTTCGCCGCCCCCGCGGCCCTGAACGCCTGATTGTGACCTTTCCTCTCCCTTCGTACGTCTGCAATGCCATTGCGGCTTCGGAGACAGCGTGGGGACATACCGCATCGTGAAGAAGCTGGCCGCGGGCGGCATGGCCGAGGTCTATCTGGGCAAGGTGGTGGGCGCGGAAGGCTTTGAAAAGCCTGTCGCGGTGAAGCGAATCCTCCCTTCCTTCGTGCAGGACGCGGCCTTCGTGGACCTCTTCCTGCGCGAGGCGAAGCTCTCCGTCTCCCTTCAGCACGGCAATGTCTTGCAGGTGCTGGACCTGGGCTCCAGCGCCGGCCAGTACTACATGGTGATGGAGTTCGTGGACGGGGAGAACCTGAGCGCGCTGCTCAAGGCGGCCCGCAAGCGCCAGGTGCCCCTGGGGATTCGCGAAATCTGCTTCATCGCGCAGCAGGTCGCGGACGGCCTCGCGTATGCCCATGGCTGCACGGACTCCGGGGGCGCGCCGCTCAACATCATCCACCGCGACGTCAATCCCTCCAACGTCATGGTCTCCAGCAACGGAGGCGTGAAGCTGGCCGACTTCGGCATCGCCAAGGCCGCCGACGAGGGACACCAGGAGACGCAGGTCGGCGTCCTCAAGGGGAAGATCAACTACCTGTCTCCCGAGCAGGTCCACGGCCGCCCCGTGGACCAGCGCAGCGACATCTTCCTCCTGGGCCTGCTGCTCTTCGAGATGCTCGCCGGACGGCGCCTCTTCGAAGGCACCACGCCTCAAATCATCCACGCCCTGGGCAGCTTCGACGAGCGCACCCTGGAGCCGCTGCCCGGCGTCCCCGCGCCGCTGTGGGCCCTGCTGGTGCGCGCGCTGGCCGCCAACCCCGCCGCCCGCTGCCCGCTGGCCCGCGAGTTCTCCGAGTCCATCCAGAACTTCCTCTTCGACCACCGCTTGCGCGTGGGCGCCTCCGACATCGCCAGCCTCTTCAGCCGCGCGCTTCCCGAATGGCGCTCTCCCCTGGTGGACCTGGCCAGCAGCCCTGGCGAGGAGATTCGCCTGGAGGGCGAGGACTTCCAGCGCGCGCGTTCATCTCCGAACCGGGATGCACGGCGCCCGCCGCCGCCAGGGCCACCGCCCACGTTGAAGCCCGTGACGCCCCCTCCTGGCGGCGCGGGAGTCACCGCGGTGGGGCGCCCCTCCTTCTTCGCGACCCCTCCCCAGCCAGGCCTCGAGCCTCCCACCAAGCTGGCCACCACGGTGGGCCCGCCCGCGCCCCGCGCCATCCGCTCGCGCCAGCAACTGGGCGCCATCCTCCTGACGCGCGGCCTGCTCACACCGCACGTCCTGAACGAAGCGCTGGCGCTCCAGCGGCGCAAGGGCGGCAGGCTGGGTCAACTGCTCGTGCACGAGAAGTGGCTGGAGCCCGAGCACCTGATGCGCGCGCTGTCCGAGCAGGCCGGCCTGCCGCACATCACCGACGAGAAGCTCCAGGCCCTGCCGGTGCCGAAGGAGCTCGTGCAACGGATCCCCCGCGAGCTGTGCGAGCGGCTGTGCGCCGTCCCCATCGGCCTGCGCGGTCGCGAGCTGTTCTGCGCGGTGGTGGACCCTCGGGATGTGCAGGTCACCGACGCGCTCAAGTTCTCCACGCGCGCCGTCGCCGTCCAGGGGCTGTTCGCCACGGAAGAGGCCATCCGCAAGGCCATCCGCCGCTTCTACGACGAGGAGGAGCAGCCCCAGCCCGCGCATCGCTCCCATGAGCCCATCCCCCTGGACGACGAGCCCGACCCGGGTGGACGCGCGCGCGTGCTCCAGTTCGCGGAGCAGTTCACCGGGCGCGCGGTGCTCGACGGCGGGACCTTCGCGCCGGCCGAACCCCAGGAGGTCAAGACGCCCGCGTCGCTGGAGCCCGTGAGCCGGGCGACGCCGGCCCGGAGCGACGTGCGCGCGCGCATGGTGCTGCTGGTGGCGGAGCCCTCCGAGCCTCGCGAGGCCGTGGTGCGGCTGCTGCTGATGCAAGGGCTGGCGGCGGCGACCAGCCCGGCCGCCGACGCCGAGCGCGCGCTCTCGCTCGGGGGTTATGACCTGGTGCTCGTGCTCGAGGACTCGGTGAAGGAGCCCGCTGTCCTCGCGCAGAAGCTGCGCGCCGCGCACCCGCTGGTGGAGGTGCGCCTGCTGCTGTCCTACAGCGCGGCGCTGATGGGCGAGGGCGGACCGCTGGCGCGGCTCGCGGAGACCCAGGCCCGGCTGCTGGATGGAATGCTGTCCATGCTCGGCGGCAGCGCGACGCTGGCGCCCCTCATGACGAAGCTGGCGCGACGAATCGCGGTGCGGCTGGGCGCGGGGCGCGTGGAGGAAGTCCTCCTCGGCGCGGCGGCCTGCGCGCTGGCCCTGGCCGCGCGACTGGAGGAGCCACGCCGCTTCAAGCTGCCCTCGCGCGCTCGCGCCCTGGTGCTCGCGGGCAACGCCATGCCCGAGGTGACCGAGCTGCTCGTGTCGGTCCTGCCCGAAGGAGAGGAGCGCACCCCGCCCGTGGGACGCGCGGCGGGGGCCCTGCTGGGCGCGGCGCGCTTCGTCCAGGAGGTCCAGAGCGCGCAGCCCACTCCGGCCAAGGCGGCCCAGGCGCTCCAGACCCTGCGCCAGGATGCGCGGCTGCCCGTCCCCGTGCTGGAGGCGCTCACCCTCGAGTGGGAGGGGAACACCCTCGCTGACCAGACCACCCCCAAGGTGGTGGTGGCCGAGACGGACAGCGCCAACGCGATGACGTTGCAAATCCGACTCATGGCGGAGGGCTTCAGAACCGTGCGCGCGAAGAACCGCGTCGACGTGGAGAAGGCGGTGAACGGCGGCGCGCAGGCGGCCATCCTCGCCAACCCGCTGCCGGATGGAGATTTGAGCTCGCTCTTGCAAGCGCTCCGGAAGAACCCGGCCACCGAGGACCTGCCCATCTACCTCATCGTCGACAAGGAGGACCCCACCGTCTTCACCGCCAGCCTGGAGGCGGGGGCCGATGACGTCCTGGTCCGCTCCGCGAGCCCCGAGGTGCTCATCGCCAAGCTGCGCCGGGGCATCCAGCAACGCCAGGGGGCTCGCCGCGCCGCCAAGACAGCCCCTTGAGCGCGCGGGCCCCGGTGTTCAGCGGCGCACAGCCCCCACCGAAAACGGGTGCGGGCAAGTCAGCGCTCCTGGGCATCATCCAGGAGTTCCCCTTTCCAGGAGCTCCGGATGATGCTGAAGCCTGCCTTGGGATTCGTGCTGGCGTTGACCGTCGCGGTGGGAATGGTGGTCACCACCTTCCCACGGGATGAGCCCCTCGCGGCCGAGTCCGCCGCCCCCACCTCCAGCGCCTGTGAGGCGGACAAGCAGAAGCTCCTCATGTCGAGGGCCCGCGGCGGCCTTCCGGCAGACGCCACGCCGGCCCTCTTCTCGGACGAGCCGGTGGGCCTGCTGGGCTACTGTTCCTTTGATTGCTCGGGCTGCTCCAGCACCGCGGAGTGCCGGGCTCGCGGCGCGGGCTCCTGTTACAACATCTGCCCCTGAGCGTCGGCGCGCGCGGCGTCATTCGACGCAGGTGTCGGGCTCGTTGCAGGAGTAGGTCACCAGCACGCCCATGCTGAAGCCCTGGCTGCCCTGGGGGCCCACCGGGGCGCACGACTGAAGGGAGCGGGTGAGGTTGCAGCCACCCGCGGGACACGCGGCGGCGATGGCCTCGTCCGCGAGGCTGTTCGCCTGGTCGTAGGCCCGCGCGCAGTTGACCGACGTCGCCCGCCTCACGACGGTGAACGTCTCGGCGCCACAGGTGCACGTCAGCGCGGACTCCGACGTTCCCAGGACGTCCTCCACCTCCGCCGCGCCGCCACAGGCGCTCAGCGCGAGGAAGAGGCCCGCCACCACCCAGCGCCACGACATGCGATTCAGGTTGGTCATGCCGCGACGCTAGACGCAATTCATGTTCAACAGCAACTCGGGTCCACTGGCGTCTGTCCGATGTCCGTTCAGCACCGGCACAGGCGTTCCACGCGGCTTCATTTCGTGGCGCGCCGCCAGAAGGTACCCTCCCGCACGAAGTGTTCCTGGACCCACCGCTCGCTGGCGGAGGACAGCTGCCATTCGCCGCGTCCCTCCAGGACCAGGTAGTCACAGCGTGAGAGCAGGGGGAGCATGGTCCTCTGCGAGCGCTCATCCTCGAAAGCCGCTCCCGCGTTGGCGAAGCGCCCTGGAGTTCCCAGTGCGTCGTTCAGCATGAGGCCATAGGGGTCCACGAGGACGGGTGCGCCCCTCGGGATTCCAGGAAGCCGCCCGGCGGCGATGGCCCAGGCAGGCTCGAAGGTGCAGAGCGCCGAGTCACCGGGGACGGCGACCCGGAGCGTGTGCCCGAGCGTGAGCAGGAAGCGGTCCCGCTGATTCGCCGAGCGGATGGCCGCGGGCAGCGGTGAGAGCGCGATGAGCATTACCGTGGCGGTGACGAGCGCGGCTTGCTTGCGCGAGCGCGTGTCCGCCCACCGCAGCAGCACGGAGGCCCCCAGCCCCGCGAGGACCGCCATGGTGGGCGCCAGGTGCGCGTTGTATTGAGTCCAATAGCTCTTCGACGACAAGAAGGTCGCGACCGTCAGGAGCCAGGCGGCCGAGAAGAGTCGCTCGGCGACGGCCTCTCTTCGACAGGTCCGCGCCAGGGCCACGACCAGGCCCCAGAGACAGAGGGCGGAGAGCCCCGTGCGGCCCTCGCCCAGAATCATGAGGAGCCGTTGCCAGACATCAGGCTCACCATCGGGAGGGCGGAGCAACTGGAAGCGCAGAAGGCCATCGAACATCGCGGCCGGAGCGAGCGCGAAGAAGGGCCCCAGCCAGAGCAGGCCCACGACGGCGGCGACGAGCACGACTCGCAGGGCGCGCCTTCCCTGCCCCGCCAGGCTCAGGGCCCACACCATGGCGATGACCCAGGCGCCGGCTGTCAGCTTGATGGCGCACGCGGTGGCGAGGAGGGCTCCAGCCAGCAGGTCCCTTCGCCATGAAGAGACATCAGACCCAGGCCGGAGCGAGACCCAGGCCATGGCAAGGCAGGTCAGGTTGAGCAGCGCCTCCAGGAAGGGCCCGCGCTCGGTGGCGGCGGCCTCCGGAAAGACGGCATAGGCGAGCGCGGCCACGACGCCTGCTCGGACACCCCACTGCTCCTGGGCAATGCGTCCGCTCAGGAGCGCGCTCAGCGCCCCGAACCCGGGGACAAGCCAGCGGACCACCGTGAAGGTCAGGGCCGCGTCGAAGCCGCGTGCGAGCGCGGCCACGGGCGCCAGCAACACTGCGATTCCGGGCGGGTGGACGAAGAAGTAGTCGCGGTAGGGCAACAGGCCGTGGGAGAGGAGCGCCGCGGCGCTGAAGTAGACGCCCTCGTCGTAGTCCACGGGATGCCCGAGGGCACCGCCCCGATGGAAGAAGCCCGCGATGCGCAGCACCCATGCCCCCGCCGCGACGAGCACCAAGGACCACCAGGGGTGGTGCAGTCGGGAAGTGGAGGGAGTCGCGGAACGCACCGAACCACGCGTACCAAAGGCCCCCCGGTGTGTCGAGAAGGCTCAATTCACCGCATCGTGAAGAGAGGCCTTTCAACAACAACTCACGTTCACTTCAAGGAAGGCCCGGTGCCCGAGGGAGCACCGGGAAGGGAGTTCGAGGCGTCCCTGTCAGCCGCAGGTGGACGAGAAGTCCGTCACCGCGAAGCTGGTCTGGCGCCCGGAAATCCACGCGGTCTGGTAGCACTCGCAGGACTTGTACCCGACCCACTTCGTGAGCGTCGCGTCGGAGTAGTAGTCAATCCAGTAGGACTGATTGCCGCAGAAGGGCAGCGCGTCCGCGCGCGTGTCGAGTGAAGACTGCTCTTCCTCCATCGCCGGCTCCACACCACCACAGCCCACCATCAGCAGCCCTGCCGCCAACACTCCACCCAGGATGTTGCTGCTTCGCATGTGTGAATCCTCCACCGGGCGATTGGGGGCCCGGTGGGGTAAACCCTAGCACCAGTCTCCTCTGGCACCGCACTCCGTGAGCGTGGGGACAGCGCGCGCAATGCTACTTCGACACGTTCTGGCAGTCTGTTGAAGACGTCAGGGTTGAAAGCCAGAGGCCCTGCGCCGCACCGTGGCGGCGGAGAATTTCGCTACCGTTGAGGCAATGGTGAATGCCGGAAGGCGCGCGCAGACTGCGGTGACACGCATGCGCGGCGCACCTGCATTCCCGCGATGCAGCGCGTGTCCGGGGGATATCGATGACGATGCTCAAGTGGTGGGCCACTCTGCTCCTGTTCGCCGCTGGCTGTGCCGGAGCGCCGGAACACGTCGGCAGCGCCGATTTGCTCGATGTGAGCGTGGCGGACTCGGCGGAGGGCTGCGCGCAGTCGGCGGGCGCCTCCGAGGCAGGCTGCTATGCCCCGTCCTGTGGCGAGGAAGAGTGTGGCCTCTACCGCTGCGAGGACCTCGCCTCGCCACCGTATGCGCTGAGATTTCCACCGGCCCAGGCGGCAGGAGGCGCGACAGCTCGCATCCAGAGATACTGGGGCGGAGCTGTCCCCCTCCCAGGGCGGCAGGCGGTGTTCATCATCCCGTGGTACCGGCGAGAAAGCCTGCCGAGCGTCGCGGCAGCGAGGAAGGCAATCGCTGATTGGCGTCGCCGCGAGAAGGAGCGGCACCACATCTTCCCACGCGCTTTCGAGGCGTACTTCAAGGGCGTCGGCATCGACATCCACCAGTACACGCTGCTCGTCGACGTCGTGGAACACCGGCGGGTACATGCTGGAAGAGATGGTGGCCCCTGGAATCAAGACTGGTTCGACTGGATACGAGCAAACCAACTGAGCGCGACGCGCGCGGCCCACTTCCAGCATGGCGGATACATGGTCGAGCGTTATGGTCTCATCGGTGTCCCCATGACGTACTGGCAGCGGCTGGCACTGTCCGCCGCCGCGGGAGAGTGAATGCGGTACTACACGCTGACCCAGGCACGCATCGAACGGTCCAGATGGACCGGTGCCTACGACCTGGGACGGGAGTGGGTACTTCCCGGGGTGGAGTGCCCGACCTGCAAGGCCGTTTGGGGGGGCGGCGGGTACGACTACCCGACGGTCGACCTCTCTGAGCTGCCGGGGAGGCAGGACTTCGAGCAGCCGCGATGCGTGCCCTGGAACCAATTCGTGAGCCTGCGGAAGCGCGTCATGCCGCTGGTGCCGCCAGGAGCCGTTGTTGGGCCAGGCACAGGGTTTGGCGCGTTGACCGGCAGAGCCAAAGGGAAATTCGCTCCTGTCGTCATCCACGTGCCGTGGATGCTCCTCGTGGAGCCCGCCTTGGTGGCAAAACTCGAGGGGCTTACTGGCGCCATCCCAGTCCCGACGCGCTTCAAGGCACGTCCTGGGATGACTGGCCTGGTCGAGCTGGAGGTGCGGCCTGGCGGGAGCATTTTGGGAGCCGCTACCCACAAGCCCTGCAGTACCTGCGGGCGCACGGGCTTTGTGCTGCCACCCTTCGGCCAACTGCACCTGGACGAAGTGCCGACCGTCGATTTCGCGAGGAGCTGTGCCTCCGTCGCCGTGGTGAGCGAGCGTGTCCTGGAGCGGTTGGAACGTGAGCTGAAGGAGTCGGATATCGTCGCGGTGGACGTCACCGGCGAGGACGAGAAGAGAACAGGGGCGCAACGTTCGAGCATTGACGTGTTGCCATGAGTGACGCTGTCCAAGTCTGGCCCGGGTGCGTTGAAACATCCTGCCTCAAGGATTGCCAGTCGCGTAGGCCCACAGCTCGATGGGTGTCGCGTAATAAATCCACCCGAAGAACCCTCCCACCGCGGAGTGCGCGGGCGGACGAAGGTAGGCCTTGTCCCGCATGCCGAACAGCTTCAGCAATCCGCCCACCGTGCACGTCCACAGCAATTGCAACAAGGACGTGATGACATACGAGGCGGCGACGAAGGGCAGATAGAACGGTCCGAAGATGCGCGCTTGAAGCAGGTGCATCTTCTCGTGCTGTCCCGCGCCTCCCAGATTCACCGTGCCCACCGTCTGGAGCACGTTGTGTCCGAACGAGCCTCCCGGATTCGGCCGGTAGACGACCCAGCCCTGATTCTCCGAATCAGCGCGGGAGGGCCTGCCGAAGAACATGTAGACGAGGTTGCCGAAGACGAAGCCGAACAGCGTGTTGGGCAGACTCCACGTCAGGTCGACGAGGAGCTCCACCCACCCCTGCGCGGAGGCCAATGGATAGCTGCGCAGGAGTCCCGTCTGGAGGCCGTACCCGAGCCCCAGGGGAAGTCCCAGCAACAGCGCGACACCCGCCGGAAAGGCGCCACCCGTCACCGCGCTGACGAGGAGCAGGACTCCCGGCACCAGCACGAGCGACAGCAGCACCGTCAGGAAGGACTGCTTTTCCTTCGACATGGTCCCCACCTCTCGGCACGAAGGGAAGCCACCGTGGCTTCCTCTCTCGTGGAGCACCGGTCCTCCCGTTGTGACACCCGGGCAAGCCACCGTGCGCCAGGCGGCACGCCGGGCCGTGCTAAGCGTCCCCCATGGCGAGGATTCTCATGGCGGCCCATCCGACGGCGGGCCACACCAATGCCCTGCGCGCGATGGGCGTGAGGCTGCGCGAGCTGGGCCACGACGTCGCGATGGCCCTGGCCGCGCCACCCCTTCCCTTCTCCAACCTCTGGCCCGAACCCCTGCGCGTGGCCACGACGCTGCCCCACGCAGTCCAGCGCGACGGCCTGCGGCTCATCCGGCTCCAGCCCTCACCCGCCATGCTCTGGTACGGCGCCCGCATCCCCCACGCCCGGGGGGTCGACGAGCTGGCCCTGGCGCTCCGGCTGTTCACCGCCGGGATGACATCCCAGGCCCGCCACCTCGCCCGCGAAATCGAGGCGTCCGGCATCGACGTGGTGCTCGGCGACTACCTCATGCCCGCCGCGCTGCTCGCGGCCCGACTGACGAAGCGGCCCTATGCGGCGTTCTATCACTCGGCGCTGCCCTTCCCCGTGGAGGGCGCGTCTCCCTTCGGCAGCGGCCTGCCTGATGATGCGCCCCGCGATGAGACCTGGGCGCGCGCGGAGGAGACCACGCAGGCCCTCGGTCGCTGGTTCGATGAGCGCGTCGCACGGGACGCGGGCGCGCTGGGCGTGCGCCTGCGCACCGGAGGGCTGCTCTCCGCGCCCATCTCCGACGACCTCAACCTGCTGGCGACGATTCCCGAGCTGGAGCCCGGACTGAAGCCGCTGACGGGGCCCGTGGAGATGACCGGCCCCTGCCTTCCCCGTGCTCGCGACGCGGACCAGGAAGACGCCGCCCTGCGCTCCATCAAGCCCGGACGCCGCCACGTGTACGTGTCGCTGGGCACCGTGTTCAACGGCCAGCCCCGCGTGTTCGACGCCATCCTCGACGGACTGGCACGACATGACGTGCACACCATCGTCAGCGCTGGCGCCAGCTTCGGACGGATGGAGCGGCGCGCGGGCCCTCGCACGCTCGTGTTCCGCCACGTGCCCCAGGTGCCGCTGCTCCGGCGCGTGGACTTCGTGGTGACACATGGTGGGAACAACACCGTGCAGGAAGCACTCGCCGCGGGCCGCCCCATGGTGGTGATTCCCTTTGGCGGAGACCAGCTCGCGAATGCGCGCCGCGTGGAGCGACTTGGCGTGGGCGTCGCGGTGCTTCCATCGGCGCTCCAGGCCACCTCGGTCGCCAGCGCCCTCTCCCGACTCCTGGAGCCCGCCGTCACGGCCCGGGCCCGCGCGCTCGCCGCCTCGCTGGAGGGCGTGGACGGAACGGAGCGCGCGGTGCGAGCGGTGCTGCGATTGGTGAAGTGAGCGCTCGACCTCAGTCGACGTGG
The DNA here is from genome assembly GCF_013372595.1 of Myxococcus sp. AM011. Taxonomy (NCBI): domain Bacteria; kingdom Pseudomonadati; phylum Myxococcota; class Myxococcia; order Myxococcales; family Myxococcaceae; genus Myxococcus; species Myxococcus sp. AM011. The sequence goes on along the minus strand of NZ_JABXEM010000058.1, from coordinate 33,853 downwards.
ATGAACACGTCGCTGAAGCTCTGGCTGGAAGACGAGACGTCCTTGCACTCCGTCCCACCAATCAACCGCGAGCCCATGTCGAAGAGCACCTGCACGTCCAGCGAGCCGGGATAGGGGATGACGGCCTCCGGCGCGGAGTTCGCCGGGGCGGTCAGGTCCGCCACCTTCACCGGCGCGCTGCTCGCGTCACCCGACCACTTCCAGAGGGCGAACGGGCCACTGCTCTCGTCATGCGGACCACTGAGGAGCAGCACCGCCTGGTGGGCCTCCGACCACGCCATGCCGCGCAGCCCCTGGCCTCCCAGATTCAAGAGGATGGCCCGGCCGAACCGCGCCGTGGCGCCCGTCAGGACAGCGCCCGGATTCGTCAGCGTCACCACGATGGCGCTGGTGCCCACGCGCGGGTTGCGGAAACCAATGGCCAGCTCACCGGAGGGCAGCGCCGCGAGCCCCTCCACGTTGGTGCCATTCACCTTCGGCGCCAACGCGGCCACCGTGGGCTCCGACAACCGGGAGCGCTCGTTGAGCAACGTGATGACCGCCGCGTCCGGCGCGTCCCAGTTGGCGCCGTTCAGCAAGTCCCTCAGCAGCGTCGAGGACGTCCCCGCCACCTGGAGGGTAACGGCGGGCGCCGTGCCCGTGACGTCGATGGCGAAGAACTTGTAGCGCGAGGACTGCAGCTCTCCGTCCTTGTTGCGCGCGTGAGAGCCCGTCACGTAGAGGCGATTGCCTACCCGGGCCACGTCCTCCAAGTCCGCCTCGTCCGACGAGGAGATGCCGATGGCCGAGCTCACGTCCTGGCTCTTCACCGCGCTGGCGCTCTGGCTCCGGGCGAAGACGCGCACCGTCTGCGATTCGTCATTCACGTTCAGGAAGTGCGTCCCGTCCACCCAGGCGCCACCGGAGCCGTCACAGGTGCCCTTGAACGTCCCCGAGGCGGGCACCTCCTCGCTGGGGGTCCCCTGCGTGTCCCACGTCACGGTGAGCTTGGGACGCGAGGCCTTCGTCGAGTACTCGCTCGAGCGCAGCTCCAGGCGATTGTCATTGTCCTTGTTGGCCAGGATGAGGCCCTGGTTGTTCGCGGGCGTGCTCACCCACCGCTGCACCGCCGCCACTCCGCTCGCGTTCAACGCCACGGTGTAGGTGCCCGTCGCGGGCGCGCGCAGCGCACCCAGCACGGTGGTGTCCCGGTCTCCAGTCCCGTCCGCGCCATTGGAAGCCCAGTCGTGGCTGTTGTGCGCCTGTTCCCAGGTGACCTGGCTCTCCGTCCAGCCGCGCGTCAGGGCATACAGTTGATAGTCCTGGTCCGCCTTGTCGGAGACCGTGACGGTGAGCGAGGCGGAGCGGACAACCGCGTTGGCGGGAATGGAGGACACGTCCCACGCGAGCAGGATGTAGTTCTCGTTGCCGCTGCCAGCGGGCGTGTCGCCGCTCGCGGAGACACTGGAGGCGCTCCCGTGGTTGGCGTTGGAGTCCTCTTCTTCAATCATCGCGTCCCGGGTGCCCGCGTAGCCCGTCGTCGGGGCGACGCCGTCCTGGAACGACGTGCTCTGGGCGCCGGCCAGGGGCTGGGAGAACGGGAGCGAGTCCTCCAGCTCCGTGTCCCTCAACGTGGGTTCCACTTCTCCACAGCCCCCCACGAGCCAGGAGCAGGCGACGAGCACACCGGTAAGAGGCCGCTTCCATCCACGCATGTCATTACCCTCGCGCTTCGTGCGAACGCCGCACCGTCCCCCAGCTCGCGACTGGATGCCGTGACGTTTCCGTGGAAACCCCACGACAACGGCTGGCCTGCGGCCTCCGTCCGCGCCGGGTCGGGAAACTACAGGAACGGGGTGGTGCGCTGGAACCTGGGTATGGATGGCCTCCTTCAGGCTGGGCTGTCTTCAGGAGTAAATTGAACAGGAGCCGTGCACGAGGCTCGCCGCCGTGTCCCGAGAGAGGTCGGACAGGCGATGGGTCGCGTGCTCCCCTGCTCCGGCCCGAAGCAACTCCACTCGCGGCTCAAGTACCGCGTGAAGGGGCACTGAGCACCCGGGACGCCACGTCCTGGCTCGGCGGCCGTCCGAACTTGCGCGTGTACTCCCGACTGAACTGGCTGGGACTCTCGTAGCCCACCTCGAACGCGACGGTGGTCACCGAGGACGTGCCCGCCACGAGCGTCCGCCGCGCCTCGAGCAACCGCAGGCCTTTCTGGTACTGCAGCGGTGAAGACGAGGTGACGGCCTTGAAGTGCTTGTGAAAGGACGAGACGCTCATCCCCACTTCGCGCGCCAGCTCCTCCACCACCATCGGCGAGCGGAAGTCCTGCCGAAGGAGCGCGATGGCGCGGGCAATCGAACTCGCATGGCTGTCGTGCCGAATCAGGCTCCGCAGCATGTGACCGAGGGGCGCCATCGTCAGGCGGTAGTGGATTTCCTTGAGCAACATCGGACCGAGCACCCGTGCGTCCGTCTCCGACTCCGCGAGCGCGAGATAACGGGTGATGGCGTCGAGCAGGCGCGAGTCGGCCCGATGCACCTCGAGCGCTCGCGCTTCCGTCCCCGCCGTCACCAGCTCGCCGAGGTCTTCGTAGAGGCTCCGAAGCACCTCGACTTCGATGTTGAGCAGCAACACCAGATAGGGCGCGTCACGGACCCGGGAGACCATCGGCAGGTCATGGCTCACCAGCGCGCACTCGCCGGCGCGCAGCCGAAAGTGGTGCTCGCCGAAGGTCATCTCCTTGCACCCCTGGAGAATCAGACAAAGCATCGGGGTGTAGATGGCGGCCTCGAAGGCCGTGCGCTGATGCTGCCGCAGCAGGTACAAGCCCTGCCGTGGAGTGACGAGCTGCGCTGTACGGGCCGTCGAGGGTGGAATGAGTCGCAGGGCCTCCTCGGTCAGCCTCCGCAGACCCTCATGAGCCCCCTCGTCGCTCGCTCGCTTGGGCAGGTCGACAGGCATTTGAACCCATCCTGCTCACCTGGAGAGAATCAGGCAAGGGTGCGCGAGCATCGGGCAGGCCTCGATTCGCTCCGCTGCGTAGGGTCGTCACGACTCAAACCAAGGCGAGTATCGATGACGAGCGAGATTCGAGTGATTCATGAAGCGCGGGACACGCGCCTCGTGGGCGTGACGGTCGACGGCGACAGCCTCTGGCTGGACAAGGAGGACTTCGAGCGTGCCACCGGCTGGCAGTGGAAGGCCGTGGGCCTGTGTCGAGACGACACCTGTATGCCCATTCCACGTGGCGGCCCGAAACTGGTCGACGGAGACCGCATCGATGCGGCGGGCGTGTGGCGGCATGCGGGCTGGCCCGTCGTACAGAGTCGCTCTGGGACGCTCTGGGTGCTCGGAGAGGGCGCATCGCGCCGTGCCGCCGCGTTGACCTCCCTGGATGCGCCCGACTTCGCGTTGCCCGACCTCGACGGGCGGCTGCATCGGCTGTCCGACTACCGGGGCCGCAAGGTCTTCCTCGTCACCTGGGCCTCGTGGTGTGGCTGCCGAGGAGATTTGCCCGTCTGGCAGTCGCTCCACGAAACCGCCAAGGCCCATGGATTCACGGTGCTGGCCATCGCGCTGGACCAGCCCGACGCGGCCCGGCCTTGGATTGAGGCGGCATCCCCCAGCTACCCGTGCCTGATTGACCGCGACCACCTCACCGCCGAGCTCTACAACCTCGTCAACGTGCCGCAGGCCGTCTGGATTGACGAAGCCGGACATCTGGTGCGGCCACCCGAGGCCGCGGGCATGACGGATGGCTTCCGCGCGATGGAGCGGAAGAGTCTCTCCATGCCGGAGGCGGCGAGAGAGGCGCGTGACCGAGCGAAGGCGGCATATCTCGACGCCGTGCGCGACTGGTCCGTCCGTGGCAGCGCGAGCCCGTACGCCCTCGATGCGGAGGGTGTCATGGCGCGGCTGACCGTTCCCGACGCGGCCATCGCAGAAGCCCACGCGCGCTTCCGCCTGGGCCAGGCACTGCTGCGCGACGGGCAGGCCGATGAGGCCGCGGCCGAGTTCGCCGAGGCGACCCGGCTGCACCCAGCGTCCTGGGCGCTCTGGCGACAGACGGCCGAGAAGAACGCGAGCGGACTGGCAGTGGGCGAGGCTTTCTGGCGGCGGGTCGACGCGCTGGGCGACCGGCACTACTACGCGCCGGTCGACCTGGCGGAGCGTCAGCGAGACTAAGCAGGTAGCCACAAGTTCCGAGACGAGTGCAGGCGCCTTGCCTGCTTCCGCCCTGCCCCGGATTCGTTCAGGAACATCTGGCGACTGACTTGGGAGCGCGGCTCCTCACGACCCCACCCGCCAAGGGCCGCGACACACACGGCCGCCCCGCGCGGGGCATCTCGCCTCCAGCGCGCGGCGTTCCCAGGCATGAGTCACCCGAGGAGCGCCGCGCCTTGTGCCCCCGCCCGCGCGGGATGGCGACAGCACGGGCGGAAGACACGAGGAGTCCACCCGAGTCCTCCTCACCGGACTCAGTCGGACTTACTTCTTCTTCAGCATCCCGTGCGGGTCGATGACGAACTTGCGCGCCACGCCCGTGTCGAACTCGTGGTAGCCGCGCGGCGCATCGTCGAGCGAGATGACGGTGGCATTGACGACCTTCGCGATGGGCAGCCGTCCGTGGAGGATGGCCTGCATGAGCTGGCGGTTGTAGCGCAGCACCGGCGTCTGGCCCGTGTAGAGGCGGTGCGACTTGGCCCAGCCCAGACCGAAGCGCATGCGCAGGTTGCCCTGCTTCGCGGCCTCGTCCTTGGCGCCCGGGTCCTCGGTGACGTAGAGGCCAGGAATGCCGATGCCGCCCGCCGCGCGGGTAATCGTCATCAACGAATTGAGCACCGTGGCCGGCGCCTCCGTGGAGGACTGGGCGCCATGGCCGCGCGCCTCGAAGCCCACCGCGTCCACGGAGGCATCCACCTCCGGTACGCCGATGACGGCTTCAATCAGCTCCTCCAGTTTGTCGCTCTTGGTGAGGTCGATGGGCTCGAAGCCCGAGGCCTTCGCGTGCTTCAGGCGCTCCGGATTCATGTCGCCCACCATCACCACCGCCGCGCCCAACACGTGCGCGGAGGCCGCCGCCGCGAGCCCCACCGGACCGGCGCCCGCGACATACACCGTGGAGCCCACGCCGACGCCCGCCGTCACGGCGCCGTGGAAGCCCGTGGGGAGGATGTCCGACAACATCGTCAGGTCGAGAATCTTCTCCAGCGCCTGCGCCTTGTCGGGGAAGCGGATGAGGTTGAAGTCCGCGTAGGGGACCATGACGTACTCGGCCTGGCCGCCCACCCAGCCGCCCATGTCCACGTAGCCGTAGGCGCCACCCGCGCGGCCCTTGTTCACGTTGAGGCACACACCCGTCTGCTGCTCACGACACGTGCGGCAACGACCACAGGCGACGTTGAAGGGCACGGTGACCAGGTCGCCGACGCTCAGGTACTCGACGTCCTTGCCCTTCTCGACGATTTCTCCGGTGATTTCATGGCCGAGCACCAGGCCCTTCGGCGCCGTGGTGCGCCCGCGCACCATGTGCTGGTCCGAGCCGCAGATGTTGGTGGAGACCACCTTGAGGATGACCCCATGCTCGATGGACTTCCCCTCCGGATTCACCATCTTGGGATACTCGATGGTGCGCACCTCCACCTTGCCGGGACTGAGATAGACGACGCCGCGATTGCTGGGCATGAGCGGACTCCTCCATTGCGGCCCGGCCGCGCGCCGCGCCGCGTGCAAAGTCCGGATAAGGCTGGGGACCCTCCGCCCCACCGGCACGCAGCGGCGTGGGGGCCATGAAGGGTGTGCCTTCCCGGCTGCCCTCCATCGCTTCAACACGGGCTGGGTTCTTCCTCCCAGCCGCGACTTTGAATTTCAGACAAATCTCGAATTACATTGAAGACGGCAAGTGGCTTCAAGAGACTGCGGACCCCTCGCTGTCGGAGTCCTCCGCATGTCCCTGCCGTCTTTGTCGTCGCTTCCGGCCGCCGTGCTCGTCGCGTCGGTGCTCGCCGCTCCCCATGCGCTCGCGGCGGGCGAGTCCGTCCAGGTCCATCTCACGACGACGTCCGGCAGCACCCTGGCCAAGAAGCTGAGCCTGGAGGCGAGCAGGACGTTCGGCCCGGAGAGCAACACGGCCCTGGTCATCGACGTGAATGACGGCGTGACGTACCAGACGCTCGACGGGTTCGGCGGAGCGCTCACGGACTCCTCCGCGTGGCTCATCCATGGCTCGCCGCACCGCGCGGCCATCATGAGTGACTTGTTCAGCGTGAGCGCGGGCGCGGGCTACAACCTCATCCGTCTGCCCATGGGCTCGTCGGACTTCGCGCGCAATCACTACACGTACGACGACACCTGCTGCGACTTGAATGACTTCTCGGTGGGACACGACGCGGCCTACATCCTTCCGCTGCTCCAGCAGGCCCGCGCCATCAATCCCGAGGTGAAGGTGCTCGCCGTGCCGTGGAGCGCCCCGGCGTGGATGAAGTTCAACAACTCGCTGCTGGGCGGCGGCTACCTGCGCAATGACCTCTACGGCACCTATGCGCAGTACTTCGTGAAGTTCGCGCAGGCCTACGCCGCGCAAGGCGTGCCACTGCATGCGTTCAGTCTCCAGAACGAGCCGCACAACGCGAACGGCAGCTACGCCACCATGCAGATGGAGTCGAATGACCAGGCGGTGTTCGCCTCGCAGCACCTGCGCCCTGCCCTCAACGCGGCGGGCTTCAATGGGGTGAAGCTGCTCGCGTGGGACCACAACTGGCACGACGGCGCGGGCCCCGCCGGCTTCCCACATGAGGTCATGGCCTACAACAACGGACAGGCCCAGTCCTCCGTCGCCGGGGTGGCCTATCACTGCTACGAGAGCCCCGAGGGCAGCTACACGGTGCAGTCCGCCTTCCGCGACGCCTACCCGTCCAAGGAGGTCCACTTCACCGAGTGCACTGGCGGCGCGTGGGCGACGAACGCCGCGGCCAACCTGGAGTGGGCGCTCCAGAACAACCTCTTCGGGCCGCTTCGCCACTGGGCTCGCAGCTCCGTGTACTGGAACCTGGCGCTGGACCCCAACCACGGCCCGCGCGTGGGCGGCTGCGCGGACTGCCGGGGCATGTTCACGGTGAACAACGCCAACGGCACGTACACCCGCAACGAGGAGTACTACGCGTGGGCGCACCTGGCGAAAGTCGTCCGCGCGGGGGCGGTGCGTATCGGCGCCACGTCACTCGGCGACAACAGCATCGAGACGCTGGCCTTCCGCAATCCGGATGGCTCGCACGCGCTCATCGCCCTGAACTCCAACGACGGGAGCACGCTCACCTTCAAGGTCCGCTGGGCGGGACAGGCCTTCGACTACACGCTGCCGCCGCGCTCGGTGGTGTCGTTCTCTTGGGGCGGTAGCTCGGGGGGCCCGTGGTACCGGCTGGTCAACAAGGCCACCGGCAAGTGTCTGGATATCATCGGCCCGTCGGCGACGGACGGCACCGGGCTGCACCAGTGGGCGTGCCACGGAGGGACGAGCCAGCAGTGGGCCCTCCAGGCCACCGACGGTGGCTACTCACGGTTGGTGTCGCGCTACAGCGGCAAGGCCGTGGACATCGCCGAGGCGAGCACCACGGACGGCGCACGCGTCCAGCAGTGGAGCGTGGCGCCGGGCTGGAATCAGCAGTTCAGGGCCGTGGCCACCAGCGGCGGCTTCCACCGCTTCGAGGCGCGCCACAGCGGCAAGGTGCTCGACGTGAGCAACTGCTGGACGGCCGGCGACGGCGCGCTGCTCCAACAATGGGTCTGGGCATCCAACGACTGCCAGCAGTTCCGGATGGAGGCGCAGTAGGACGCGCGTCGCTGTTCGTCAGAACGGCGCGGGCGAGGAGAAGTCCAGCCGTTCTCCGGAAGCGGGATGGATGAAGCCCATGCTCTCGGCGTGAAGCATCAATCGCGTGTCTTCGATTCCGAAGCGCACGTCACCGACGAGGGGAAGGCCCAGCCCCAACGGATGCGCTGCATGGATGCGAAGCTGCATCGTGTGGCGCGTCCGGGGCCACAGCAACACGCGGGTGCGCGCGTCGCTCCGCTCCACGACTCGCCACTCCGTCAGGGCCTGCTTGTGGTGATTCAGGCCCGCGAGCGTTTCGAGGGTTCCTGAGGTAGTGCCTCGCAGGGGCACGTCGATGCGGCCCTGCTCGGCGGAGAGGAGTCCTTCGACCCAGGCCACGTGCCGGTGCTCGGCTTCGCCTCGCGCGAGCTGTCGCTGGAGCGCGGACTGGGTGGCGGTGTCCCTGGCAATCACCTGGAGCCCCGACACTTCCGTCTCGAGTTCGTGGACGAAGCGCGCGGCGGTCAGGTCCGGGAAGCGCGACTGGAGCCGGACAAGCACCGAGTCCCGCGTGGGGGAATGACGCCCTGGCACAGACGGCAGGCCGTGGGGCTTGTCGACGATGAGCAGCGCAGCGTCCTCGTGCAGCACGCGCACCGCGTCCTCGTCGCCGGGAGTGGAGGGCACCACCGGCGCGGGGTCCACCTCCAGTCCCTCCAGCATGAACGGCAGCACCGTTCCGCACTTGTTGTCACAGGCCGGGTAGTACGCGCCTGACTGACGGCCTCCTCCGAGCGGCTCGGCGCCCCACCAGAACTCCGCGAGCGCCAGGGGCTTCCACCCGTGACGATAGGCGCACGCGAGCAGCTTGGGCGCCGCGCAGTCTCCGGCGCCTCCCGGCGGAGGGCGCGGCGCGAACAACGCGGACATCGAGCGGTGCCCGCCTCTCGCGTTGGGGACCTCGAAGCCCACGGACAGTTGTCGCCACAGGGAACGGGAACGCTCGGCCCGCTCGTGCGCGACCTCACGCCTGAGTGCTTCGAGCGCTCTCAGCTCCGCTTCCCGACCCTTGGGTTGTCGGGCGACCCAGGCGGCCTGTTCCTTCAGCGCCTCGTATCGCCGCCCCAGCTCCGCCAGCTCGGCCTCTCCCGCAGGCCAGAACGCGGCGCGTGCCACGGGGTCGAACAACGGTGGCACGAAGCCCTCCACCTCCCAGGCGCCCCCCAACATCCCGGAGAACGCGCACAGGTACCCCAGCCGTCCCCCCGGTGTCGCGACGACCAGCACCCCGAACATCTTGCCGCCACCCGGGCTCCACAGCTCCTCCCACCGCGCATGCTCGCGCCGCAGACGCTGTTGCAGCGACTCCGCGGCCATCCTGGCCAGTCGCACCGGAGGGCCTGAATCGAACGGGCTCGGGAGACGCGCCGGCACCTCGCCGGGGAGCGGCGGTGCGTCGAAGGACAGCGGAGTCTGTGAGTAACGCGCCTCGCTCACGGTGATACCTGGGCCGGCATCTATCAGGTCCGGCTCCCCGCGTGCGGCGTGTCACGGCTCGAGCAGGTGCCTCCCAAGCCAGGTCTCCCCGGAGCCGAGCGGACCCAGGGCGCTGGGGAACGGCCGACTCCCGCGGCTTTCCGCAAGCCGAAAAACATGTATCGCGACAGGGGACTCCCCGCGCCAGTGGGGACTGGTGGACAGACGCCATGCGGGGACCACGCCGGGTTCGACAGCCCGCAGGACAGCGTCTATGTCCCTCCTACATGGCTCCCGCTCCGCGAGAAGTCCTGCTGTTCACCCTGGAAGGTCAGCGCTACGGCCTCCCCATGGAGGACGTGCGAGAGCTGATTCGCGCCGTGCGATTGACTCCGCTGCCCCGCGCCCCCGATGTCGTGGAGGGACTGCTCAACCTGCACGGCCAGTTGCTCCCCGTGCTGGACCTGCGCCGCCGCTTCCGGCACACCGCCCGCCCCCTGTCCGCGTTCGACCACATCATCATCGCCCAGGCGGGCTCGCGGCAGGTCGCCCTGCGCGTGGACCGCGCCGAGGGCCTGCGAGTGCTCGCACCGGGCGAGTGGGACGAGACGCCGGGCGAGCTGCCCGGCGTGGGCTATGTGGCGGGCGCCGCGAAGCTGGAGGACGGACTGGTGCTGGTCCATGACCTGCGCGGCTTTCTCTCCGAAGCCGAAGCGCTGGAGCTGGACGCGGCGCTCGCCGCTCCGCCGGAGCGCGCGTGAGACAAGGGCCGTGGAGCCATGAGGGCTTCCCCGCCGTGCTCGCCCTCGTCGAGGAGCGCGCGGGCCTCGCGCCGCCGAGCTGCCCCGCCTCCGCCGAGGAAGGCATCTCCCGCGCCATGGCTCGCGCCGGCCTGAGTGACTTCGACGAGTACCGCGCGCGCATCACCTCCGACTCCGCCGCGATGGATGACCTCCTCACCGAGCTCACCATCGGCGAGACGTACTTCTTCCGCACCCCCGAACACTTCGAGTTCCTCCGCCGCGTCGTGCTGCCCGAGCTCCGCGAACGGCATGGCCCGGACTACACCGTGAAGATGTGGAGCGCGGCCTGCTCCTCCGGCGAGGAGCCGTACTCGATGGCGGCCCTGCTGATGAACGAGGGCTGGGGCGAACACATGGCGGTGTATGCCACTGATGTGTCTCGCACCGCGCTCGCTCGGGCTCGCCGCGCGCACTATGGCGAATGGTCCCTTCGGGGCCCGTGGGCCGAGCGGATGCGGGTCCACCTGCGGCCCGAGGGTCGGCAGTACGTCCTGTCTCCCGAGGTGAAGCAGCGCGTGCGGTTCAACTACCTGAACCTCGCGCTCGATACGTGGCCTTCGCCCGAGTCGGGCATCTGGAAGCTGGACGTCGTCTTCTGTCGCAACGTCCTCATCTACTTCAACGGCTCCACCATCGAGGCCGTGGCTCGCCGCCTCCATGCGTCGCTGGGTGAAGGAGGGGTGCTCTTCACCGGGCCCTCGGACCCGCCGCTCGGGGGACTCGCTCCGCTGGAGCCCATCCTCACCGAATGGGGCGTGTTCTACCGACGCCTCCCGCCCGGCACCACCGTGGCCGTCCCCGATGCGTCGCTGTTCGGTGACCGGGGACGGATGACGGCGCCTCCCGGCGGCACGGCCTCCGAGGAGATGGGTGCCCCCCATGGAGTCGGTGCACGCACCGCCACGGAGAGCGGCGCTGCTGGCCACGCGCGCTTCGGCTCGGGAACAACCGTGGGAGGCGCGCCGGGCTCGGCGTCCGGGCTCGGCTCGGGCACACCCGGCTTTGCTCCTGGCTCGGGCACTGCTTCGGGCGCTGGCGCGAACGCGCCCGGCTCAGGTTCGGCTGCTGGTGGTGGCACGAGCAGGCCTGGCTTCGCTCCAGGTTCGGGCACCGCTTCGGGCGCTGGCACGAGTACGCCGGGCTTCACGCCTGGCTCGGGCGCGGCTTCAGGCGGTGGCTCGGGTGCGCCGGGCTTCGCTCCTCGCTCGGGCACGACGGGCGCGGCTTCCGGCCCCAGCCCCTCCGAGCTCGCCGCGGCCCGCCGCGCCCTGGACAGGGGAGACTGGCGCGAGGCCGCGCTTCGCATGGGCGCGCTGGATGCCGACCCCGACACGGCCACCGCCGCCGTGCGCTCCATCGCGAACCTGGACGCACAGGCCGCCATCTACGCGAGCGCCGAGGCCGCCTCCCGCCATCCGCTCGTCCCCGGCCTGCGCTACCTGGAGGCCCTGCTCCTGCTGGGCCAGGGACGCCTGCCCGACGCCGAGCGCTCCGTCCGTCAGGCCCTCTACCTGGAGCCCACCCTCGCCGTGGCATGGCTCGTCCTGGGACGCGTGCTGCGTCGACTCGGCGACACCGAGGGCGCCCTCAAGGCCCTGCGCGAAGCAGAAGCCCTCTGTAATGCCCTTCCTCCCGAAGCCCCCCTCCCGCTCGCGGAGGGGGAACTCGCCCGGGACCTTGCTCGCGCCGCACGCGACGAGCGCCTCCGCATGGAGCTTCCCCTGACTGAAGGCAAGACCTCCTGATGGCCGGACCCCAAGGAATGAACTGGGAGCACATCCGCGCGCGACTCGCCGAGCTCGAGTCCTCCCGTGAGGCGGAAGGCGCCCTCACCCCCGAGGAGGAGGCCGCGCTGCTCGACGAGCGCGCCCGCGCGCTGAGCCGCCCTCCCGCGCCCGACGTCGCCCCGGGCACCCTGCGAGAGGTGGTGCGCTTTCGCGCCGCCGGCCAGACGTACGCCCTGGAGTCCCGCTTCGTGCTGGAGGTCGTCCGCAGCGTGGACGTGGTGCCGCTGCCCGGCGCGCCTCCGGCCTTGCGCGGGCTCACCCTGCTCCACGGCGAGGTCCTCCCCGTGGTGGAGCTGGCACCGCTGTTCGGCCGCCCCCCGATGGACAGCCCGGGGCCCCTGCTGGTGCTGGGAACGAACCGGCCCGAGCTGGGCGTGCGCACCGAGGAAGTCCACGAGGTCACCCAGGTGTCGAGTCAGGACCTGCTGCCCGCCCCCGCGGGCCCCGCCGGCGAGCTGGTGTTCGCGGCGGACAGGACGGGAACACTCATGCTGGAGGGCGAGGCACTGCTGGGTGACAGTCGCCTCGTGTTCGATTTGTCCGACGAAGGAGTCGTATGAACATCGGGAACCGCATCACGATCGGCTTCGGACTGTCGTTGATGGTGTTGCTCGTCCTGGCGGCCGTCGCCTTCCAGGGCGCACGTCAACTGAATGAGACCACTGAAGGGCTGCTCAAGGCCCACGAGAACTTCCGCCTGGTCCGCGAGGTGCGCGCCCTGCTCATCGACGCGGAGACGGGCCAACGCGGCTTCCTGCTCACGGGCGAAGACCCGTACCTGGAGCCCTACCAGTCGGCCCTCGCCTCGCTCCAGCAAGACATCAACATGCTGCGCGACGCCATGGCCCCCTTCCCCGAGCAACGCAACCGCATGGTGCGCCTGGAGCCGCTGGTGACGGGCCGCCTGGCCCTGCTCGAGGAGGGCATCCGCCAGCGCCGCGAGAAGGGCCTGGAGGGCTCGCTGGTCATCGTCCGCAACAACCGGGGCAGGCAGTTGATGGACCAGATTCGAGATCTCATCAACGAGATGCTCGCGGAGGAGCAGGAGCGGTGGACGGAGCACTCCGAGGCCGCCGAGTCCTCCGCGCGACAAATCATGTGGGTGCTTGGCATCTGCACCGTCCTGGGTCTGCTCATCGTCTCGGCCGGCAGCTACGTGGTCACCCGCAGCATCACCGTCCCGCTGCGCAAGCTCATGGAGGGCACCGAGAAGCTCGGCGCGGGCGCCCTCACCCATCGCATCGACATCCGGGGCAGCGACGAGACGGCGGAGCTGGCGCGCGCCTTCAACACCATGGCCGAGCGCCGCCAGCAGTCCGAGGCGCAAATCGCCAAACAGTCCGAGCAGCGCGAGCACACGCTGCGCACCGTGGCGGAGTTCGTCAATCAGCTCGCGGGCGCCAGCTCCGAAATCCTGGCCAGCACCACGGAGCAGGTGGCCGGAGCGCAGGAGCAGGGCAGCGCGGTGACGGAGACGGTGAGCACCATCGAGGAAATCACCAAGACGTCCGAGGAGGCCGCCGGCCGCGCGCGCAACGTCAGCGAGTCCGCCCGTCACGCCGAGGAGGTGGGCCGCAGCGGGCGGCGCTCCGTGGAGGAGGCCGTCTCCTCCATGGGCACCGTGCGCGAGCAGGTGGAGTCCATCGCCTCGCGCATCCTCGCCCTCGCCGAGCAGGCGCAGGCCATTGGCGACATCATCACCACCGTCAATGACATCTCCGAGCAGACGCACATGCTCGCGCTCAATGCCTCCATCGAGGCCAGCCGCGCCGGGGAGAACGGCCGGGGCTTCGCCGTGGTCGCCGCCGAGGTGAAGGCGCTCGCGGACCAGTCCAAGAAGGCCACCGGGCAGGTGCGCCAGATTCTGGGACAGATTCAGAAGGCCACGCACGGCGCGGTGATGACCACCGAGGAAGGCACCAAGAGCGTGGCGACGACCACGCGCATCGTCGCCGAGGCGGGCTCCACCATCCAGACGCTGTCTGATCTGCTCGCCCAGGCGTCGCTCACCGCCGCGCAAATCGCGGCCTCCGCCAACCAGCAGGCCACCGGCATCGCCCAGATTCGCCAGGCGATGCATGACGTCAACCAGGCCACCCAGCAGGGCCTGATGTCCTCGCGCCAGACGGAGCGGGCCATGCAGGACATCAACTCCATGGGCCAGAAGCTCAAGAACCTGCTCGAAGAGTACGGGCGCTGATGGACCGCGACAGGCTCGCCCAGGCACTGCTGGCCACGTTCCTCGAGGAGCTCGAGGGGCACGTGGCCTCGCTCAACCGGGACCTGCTCGCGCTGGAGCGGGAGCAGGGCACGTCGCGCGCCGCCGAGCGCGTGGCCTCGCTGCTGCGCACGCTGCACAGCGTGAAGGGCGCCGCGCGCGCGGCCAGCGCCATGCTGGTGGAGACGGCGTGTCACCGGCTGGAGGAGGTGCTGGAGCCGCTGCGCGACGGGCGCACCGCGGCGCCGGAGCTGTACGAACTGTGCTTCTCCACCGTGGACGCGCTGGACGACGCGGGACGGCGGCTCGCCACGAAGCAGGAGCTGACCGGCTCTCCGCTGGAGAAGCTGCTGCCGGACCTGGAGCGCGCGGCGGGCCCGTCCGAGGCGACGACGCGTCCGTCCGCGTCCTCCGACACGGCGCGCACCGGGAGGACCCGGACGACGGAGGACACTCGCGCGGCGAGGACCTCGACATCGGAGCCCGCGCGCGCGGCCGAGCCCTCGCGCGCGGCCGAGCCCTCGCGTGCGGCCGAGCCCTCCGCGCCGGAGCACGCGCCCGTGGGCCCCGCGGTGGAGACGACGCTGCCGGTGCGGGTGTCCGCGCAGAAGCTGGACGCGCTGCTGTCGCGCAGTGGCGAGCTTCGGGTCGCCTCGCTGCGACTCGAGGGACGCACGGAGACGCTGGAGGGCGTGCGCGAGGAGCTGGCGCGCATGCGCGAGGCGGTGCAGGGCACCGAGGCCGAGGGCTCGCTGCGCAAGGCCGAGAAGGAGCTGGCGCGCGTGACTCGCGAGCTGGCCGCGGACCAGCGGACCTTGAGTGGCGTGGCCACCGGCATGGACGACGAGGTCCGCCGCGCGCGCACCCTGCCCTTCCTGGAGGGCTGCGAGGGCCTGGTGCGCGCCGCGCGCGACGTGGCCCGCTCCGAGGGCAAGAAGGCGCGGCTGGAGGTGAACGGCGGCGCGCTGGAGCTGGACCGCTCGCTGCTCCAGTCCCTGCGCGAACCCATGCTCCACCTGGTGCGCAACGCGGTGGCCCACGGAATGGAGTCCCCCGAGGAGCGGGTCCGCGCGGGCAAGCCCGAGGAGGGCCGCGTCGCGCTGTCGGCCCGCCTGCGCGGCAGTCGCGTGGAGGTGACGGTGGAGGACGACGGGCGCGGGTTGGACGTGGGAGCGCTGCGCGCCCGCGCACAGGCCCGGGGACTCGACGTGCCCGAGGACGACGAGGACGCCGCGCGCCTCGCCTTCCACTCCGGCCTGTCCACCTCCACTCGCGTCACCGAGGTCGCGGGCCGGGGCGTGGGCCTGGACGTGGTGCGCACGGAGGTGGAGGCGATGCGCGGCACGGTGGAGGTGACCACCTGGCCCGGGAAGGGCGCGCGCTTCACGCTGGACGTGCCCCTCACGCTGAGCACCTTGCGCGTCCTGCTGGTGTCCGCGGGAGGACAGACGCTCGCGCTGGCCCAGGAGGGAGTGGCACGGCTGGTGCGGCTGGCGCCCGAGGAGGTGCGCGACGTGGAGGGCCGCCCGACGTGGGTGGCCCCGGACGCGCTGGTGCCCCTGGCCTCGCTGGCGGACGTGCTGGGGCTGACTCCGGGTCCTCCGCGTCAGCGCCGGAGCGCGGTGGTGCTCGCGGCCGGCACCGCGCGGGCCGCGCTGGTGGTGGATGAAGTCCTGGAGGAGCAGGAGGCGCTCGTCCGGGCGCTCGGCCCCCGGGTGCGCCGCGCCCGCCATGTGTCCGCGGCGGCGGTGCTGCCGGACGGGCGGCTGTCGCTCCTGCTCAACCCCGTGTCGCTGGTGCGGGCCGCGGGAGGGCGTCCTTCCACGGCGCTGTTCCCCGCCCCGGCCACCCAGCGGGCGCGCCGGCGCGTGGTGCTGGCGGACGACTCGCCCACGACGCGCGCGCTGGAGCAGAGCATCCTGGAGGGCGCGGGCTACGACGTGGTGCCCTGCGCCGACGGAGCCGAGGCCTGGGAGCGCCTGCAGGCGGGCGGCGCCGACGCGCTGGTGCTGGACGTGGAGATGCCGCGCATGGACGGCATCGCCCTCACCGAGGCCGTGCGTGCCTCCCCGCGCTTCGCGCGGCTGCCGGTCGTCCTCGTCACCGCCCGGGGCCGCCCGGAGGACAAGGCGCGCGGGCTGCAAGCTGGCGCCAGTGCCTATCTTGTGAAAAGCGCCTTCGACCCCACGAGCCT
Organism: Myxococcus sp. AM011; assembly: GCF_013372595.1. NCBI lineage: Bacteria > Pseudomonadati > Myxococcota > Myxococcia > Myxococcales > Myxococcaceae > Myxococcus > Myxococcus sp. AM011. Next base: position 17,583 of record NZ_JABXEM010000058.1, on the reverse strand, counting down.
GCTGGAGACCTTGAGACGACTGCTATGAGGACCGAACCGTTGCGCATCGTGGTGGCCGAGGACTCGCCCACCGCCCGCAGGCTGCTGGTGGAAATCCTCCGCGCCGACCCGGCGCTGAGCGTGGTGGGAGAAGCCAGGGACGGCGTGGAGGCGGTGGAGCTCACCCAGCGCCTGCGGCCCCATCTGGTGACGATGGACATCCAGATGCCGCGCATGGATGGCCTGGAGGCCACCCGTCGCATCATGACGGAGGTGCCCACGCCCGTCGTCGTCGTCTCCACGCTGGTGGAGCGCGACATCCAGACGTCCATGGCCGCGTTGCGGGCCGGCGCGCTCGCGGTGCTCCAGAAGCCCCTGGGCCCGGAGACTCCGGACTTCGACGCGGACAGCCGCCGCCTGCGCGACACCCTCAAGGCCATGGCCGAGGTGAAGGTCGTCCGCCGCTGGCCGGACCGGAGCACCCCGCATGCCACGCCCGCGCCCAAGCCCGCGCCCCGCGCGCAGACGTCGCGGACGGCGGTGGTGGCCCTGGCCGCGTCCACGGGGGGGCCGGCCGCGCTGTTCCGGCTCCTGTCGGAGCTGCCCGCGGACTTCCCCGCGCCGCTGCTGGTGGTGCAACACATCGCGCTCGGCTTCGGGCAGGGCCTGGCGTCCTGGCTGGCCACGGCCGGCCCGCTGCCCGTGCGGGTGGCGGAGGAGGGCGAGCTGCTGTTGCCAGGGCACGTCTACCTGGCGCCGGATGACCGGCACCTGGGCGTCCAGGACGGCCGGGCGCAAGTGTCCAAGGCGGCGCCCGTCAACGGCTTCCGCCCGTCCGCGACGTGGCTGTTCCGCTCGGTGGCGCGCGCGCACGGCTCGGAGGGGCTGGCCGTCGTCCTCACCGGCATGGGACAGGACGGCCTGGAGGGGGCGCGGGAGCTGAGAGAGGCCGGAGGCCGGGTGCTGGCCCAGGACGAGGAGTCCTCCGTCGTCTTCGGCATGCCTGGCGTCGTGGTGAACGCGGGACTGGCCGACGAGGTCGTCTCCCTGTCCGCCCTGCCTTCCCGGGTGTTGCTCGCCGTCCGGGCAGACACGCAGCCGGGGTGAGACACATTATCCAGTACTGAATCCTTGAGAGGGGCCTGACGGGTCCGGAATGGCCTTGGGGCCGAGCGATGTCAATATCCCGTCAGCCCCCCGCACCTCGATGAGTACCCACCTGCCTTCCTTCCTCGGCGCCTTCACGGCGCTTCCCGACCCGGCCTACGTGCTCGATGCCACGGGCCGCATCCTGGCGTGCAGCACATCGGGAGCGCGGGCGTTCGGCCAGGGGCCGGAGGGGCTGGTGGGCCGGCACTGGGGCGAGCTGGGCGTCCCCCTGGAGGATGCCGCGCGGTTGGATGCGGCGCGGGTGCAGGCCTCGACTCGCGGCGACGCCGTCACGGTGGAGCTGCCGTGGCCGGTGGACGCGGGGCTGCGCCGCCACGCCCTGGTGCTCACGCCGCTGCCCTCCGAGGGTGGCGCCCGCACCGTGCTGGTGACGGCGAGGCCGCTCACGGAAGCGGAGGCCGTGTACTCGCGCGCGCTGGAGCTGGAGCAGGCCGCGCGGGCCGAGGTCGAACAGGCCGAGCGCCGCCGCTCGTTCCTGTACCAGGCGATGACGACGCTGTTCACCCATCCGCCTGATCCGCACGGCATGTACACGCTGCTGGCGCACCTGGCGGTGCCGGACCTGGCGGACTGGTGTCTGGTGGACGCGCTGGAGCAGGGCCCCTTCGTGTCCCGCGTGGCGGTGGCGTGCCTGGACCCGACGCAGCAGGAGCGCGCGAGCGCGCTGCCCCAGCGAATCGAGAAGCGCGACGACGCGCCGGTGGGCTTGCTGCGCGTGCTGCGCACCGGGGAGCCGGAGCTGGTGCCCGCGGTGACGGACTCGCTGTTGCGCGCGGCGGCGGCGGAGCCCGCGCACCCCACCCTGCTGCGCACGCTCCAGGCGCGCTCGTACATGATCATCCCGCTGCGCGCGCGCGGGAACACGCTGGGCGCGGTGACGTTCGTCTCCTCGGGCTCCGGGCGGCGGTATGGACCGGATGACCTGGCGCTGGCGGAGGACCTGTGCCTGCGCGCAAGCCTGGCCATCGACAACGCGCGGCTGGTGGGCGAATCGCGCCGGGCCGCTCGGGCGCGCGAGGACCTGCTGGCCGTCGTCTCGCACGACTTGAAGAACCCGCTGGGCGTGGTGCAGTTGGGCGCGGCGCTGCTCCTGCGCGGGCCGGGCGCGCGGCCGGGTGGAGAAATCGTCACCAAGCAGGCCACGCGCATCCAGGACGCGACGGACCGGATGTCGCGCCTCATCTCGGACCTGCTGGACTGGGGCCGGCTGGAGGCGGGCGGGCTGCCGCTGGAGCTGGGTGAGCACTCGGTGGCGGGGCTCGTCGCGGAGGCGATGGAGTCCATCCGGCCCCTCGCGGAGGCCAAGGGACTGCACCTGCACCCCCAGCCCCCGCCCGAGGACGTGCGCACCCGGTGCGACCGGACTCGCGTGCTCCAGGTGATGGGCAACCTCCTGGGCAACGCGGTGAAGTTCACCCCGGCGGGAGGGGACTTGGACGTGGGGGCCGTCGTGCGCAACGGCGAGGTGTGCTTCCACGTGAGGGACACGGGCGCGGGCATCGACGCCGAGGCGCTGCCGCACATCTTCGACCGGTACTGGCAGGCGCGCGACGCGGCCAGCCGGGGCACGGGCCTGGGGCTCGCCATCGCCAAGGGGCTCGTCGAAGCCCACGGCGGAAGCATCCACGCCCGGAGCACGCCGGGCGAGGGCAGCACCTTCTCCTTCACGCTGCCCCTGTCCTCCGCGACCCACTCCACTCGCACGTCATCGCGCGTGGACGCCTGAGTTTCTCCGGGGGCGAGTAGAGTCCTCCCCGGACATGCTCACCACCGAGCCGCTTCCCACCGCATTCCTGCTCGCCGTCTGCGGCGCGTTGCTCGCGCTCAGCGTGCTGTTCAGTCGCGCGTCCGGACGCTTCGGCATCCCCGTGGCGCTGCTGTTCCTGGGCGTGGGCATGTTGGCGGGCTCGGATGGGCCCGGCGGCATCGCGTTCGACAACTACAGCTTCGCCTTCCGCCTGGGCACGGTGGCGCTGGTCCTCATCCTCTTCGACGGTGGCCTCAACACGCCGCTGGCGGCCATCCACTCCGCGCTGCGCCCGGCGGCGGCGCTGGCCACGGTGGGCGTGGTGGCCACGGCCGCGCTGATGGGCGCGGCGACGCACTACCTGTTCGGCTTCGGGTGGACGCAGGCGCTGTTGCTGGGCGCCATCGTCTCCTCCACGGACGCGGCGGCTGTCTTCTCCGTGCTGCGAGGCAGCGGGCTGCACCTGAAGCGGCGGGTGGGCACCACGCTGGAGCTGGAGTCGGGGCTCAACGACCCCATGGCCGTCATCCTCACCATCGGCCTGACGCAGAGCCTGGCGAGCGGGAAGGCTCCCGGCTGGGAGCTGGTGGGAGCGGCGCTGGTGGAGATGGTGGTGGGCGCCGGCCTGGGCCTGGCCATGGGCTGGGGCGCGCGGCTGGTCCTCAAGCGCCTGCGCCTGCGCGTGGCGGGGTTGTATCCGGTGATGACGCTGGCGCTGGCGTTCCTGTCCTTCGGCCTGCCCACGCTGTTGCACGGCAGCGGCTTCCTGGCCGTGTACATCGTCGGAATCGCGCTGGGCAACGAGACCATCCGCTACCGCACCGGACTGTTGCGCGTGCATGACGCGCTGGCGTGGCTGTCCCAGGTGTTGATGTTCCTGGTGCTCGGGTTGCTGGTGTATCCGCGCAACCTCATCGACGTGGCCTGGGTGGGCCTGGTCCTGGGCCTCATCCTCGCCTTCGTGGCGAGGCCGCTGGCGGCGCTCTTGTGCCTGCTGCCCTTCAAGTTCCCCCTGGGGGAAATCGTCTTCACGGGGTGGGTGGGGCTGCGCGGCGCGGTGCCCATCATCCTGGCCACCTTCCCGGTGCTGTCCGGCACGGAGGGGGCGCGCGACATCTTCAACATCGTGTTCTTCATCGTGGTGGTGAACGGGCTGGTGCCCGGCGCCACGGTGCCGTGGGTGACGCGCAAGCTGGGACTTGCCGCCAACGTGCCCGAGCCGCCCCAGGCCGTGCTCGAAATCGCCTCCACCCAGCTCCTCAAGGGCGAGGTCAGCTCGTTCTACATCCACCAGGCCTCGGCCGTGGCGGGTGAGCGGCTGGCGGACCTGCCCTTCCCCCCGGGCTCCTCCGCGATGCTCCTGGTGCGAGGCCAGGAGCTCGTCGCACCCAAGGGCGACACCGTGTTCCAGCAGGGGGACCACGTGTATGTCATTGGCCACACCGAGGACCTGGCCCTGCTGCGGCTGCTCTTCGGCCAGCAGGAGGACGAGTAGCCCCGTCCGTGGCTTTCCGTTGCCCGGGTACGGCCCCGCCATTGGCTTGGGCCGGCGATGCGGGCCTCGACCATCCTGGAGCGTGAGTCGATTCAGGTGACGGACTTCCGGTGCGACGCCGGCCCCGAGGACGCGCCCTTCGTCGAGCAGCACCGCGCCTTCTCCGTGGCCTATGTGCGCAAGGGCACCTTCTGCTACCGCACGCGCGGCGAGGCCTTCGAGCTCGTCGCGGGCTCGCTGCTGATTGGCCACCCCGGGGATGAGTACATGTGCTCGCACGAGCACCTCCGCGGCGATGAGTGCCTGTCCTTCAAGCTGGCCCCGGCGCTGCTGGAGTCGATGGGGCTTTCGCCCGAGGGCTGGCGCAGCGGCGGAGTGCCTCCCCTGCCGGAGCTGATGGTGCTCGGGGAGCTGGCCCAGGCCACCGCCGAGGGCTCGAGTGATTTGGGGATGGACAAGGTCGTGGGCGTGACGCCACACCAGTACGTGCCGCGCTCCCGGCTGCGCCATGCGGCGCGGCTGCTCGCGGATGACTCGCGCTCCATCACCGACGTGGCCTTCGACGTGGGCTTCGGGGACCTCTCCAACTTCGTGCGCACCTTCCACCGCGCGGCGGGCGTGTCTCCCGGACGCTTCCGCCAGGCGGCCCGCGGCGAGCGCAATTTCCTCCAAGAGCGACTCGCCCCTCGCCCCGTACGGTGACGGCCTCTCTCACACAGAGGTCATCGTGTTCGACCACATCGGATTGAAGGTGAAGGACCTGGACGCCAGCGTGCGCTTCTACACCGCCGCGCTCGCGCCCCTGGGATTTGGATTGTGCTCGCGGGACGACTCGAGCGCGGGCTTCGGTCCTCCGGGGGAGCCCGCGCTGTGGCTCTACCCACGCAAGGCACGGCGGGGCCCGGCAGCCACCTGGCGTTCTGCGCCTCGCAGCACGCCGCCGTGGACCGCTTCCACGCCAGCGGACTGGAGGCTGGCGGCAAGGACAACGGGAGGCCCGGCGTGCGCGCCGACTACAGCCCCACGTACTGCGCCGCGTTCTTGAAGGACCCCGACGGCAACAACATCGAGGCCGTCTGTCTGAAGTGACGTGAAGCGTGACGCTCCCGGCGCGGCGGGCCGGGAGCGTTGCTCGTTCCGGCGCGCTACTGCCGCATCATCTCGTGCTGGAAGCGGGCCTCGGCCTTCTTCGCCGGGTCCGCGTGGTCCGGGTGGAAGTCCGGCTTGAGGTCGAAGTCCACGCGCAGCACGCGGCCGGTGAAGCGGGAGTTGGACGGGTACTCGGGGCTCACCGCCGTGCCCTTGTCCCAGCCCACGTCGAAGGTCTCATCCATCGAGTAGCCCACCGGCACCGTCCGGGGAATCGGCGCCTGCGACACCTTCTTCCCGTCGACGTAGAGCCGCCCCGTGCCACCCGCGCCGAAGGGCTCCGGTCCGGTCTTCTCGAACTCGTAGCGAAGCAAGTGCTTGCCGGGCTTCAGCGCCTCCTTGCCACGGATGTATGTGAGTTCGGGTCCGGGGAAGTTGTAGCAGAACACCGGCACGCCCTTCTTGAGGTACAGCGTGAAGCCCGCGGAGCTTCCGCCGAGCGCGACGATGGGGCCATTCGCATCGCCCGCGGGCACCTCCACCTCCGCCGTCATCTCCCAGGAGCGGTTCTTCGTGTCCGGCCCGGCGAACTCCTGGATGCGCACGGCGCCCTCGTAATACGTCATGCGCTCGCGCTCCGCGTAGAGCCCCGCGCGGCCCAGCGCGCGCATCTGGAAGCGGTCATCCAGCGGCAGCACCTGGTAGCGCCCCGCCTCCGCCCACCACATGCCCACCATCTCGATGAGCTTCTTCACCATCGGGTCGCTCAGGTTGGCGCGGTCCCGGCCCTTCATCAAATCGTTGGACTCGGTGGGGTCGTCGACGACGTTGTAGAGCTCCCAGTGGTCCTCGTCGAAGCTCCACCGCGCCTTGTTCTCCCACGGCTTGCGCCCGTGGTACGTCACGACCTTCCAGCCGTCGTGGTACAGGCCCCGGTTGCCGAGCATCTCGAAGTACTGGGTGGCGTGGTTGGTCGGCGCCTCCGCGTCGTCGAACGAGTAGTTCATCGGGAAGCCCTCGACGGGCGCCTGCTGCACCGTGTTGATGAAGCGGGGCTCCTCCACGCCAATCGCCTCCAGAATCGTCGGGACGATGTCGATGCAGTGGTGGTACTGCGTGCGCAGCTCGCCCCTGGCTTCGATTCCGCGCGGCCAGTGGACGATGAGCGGGTTTCTCACCCCGCCGAAGTGCGTGTACTGCTTGCAGAGCTGGAACGGCGTGTTGCCAGCCATGGCCCAGCCCACCGGGTAGTGGTTGTACGAGCCGGGCTGGCCGAACTGGTCGATGCGCGCCAGGTTCCGAGCCACCGTCTCCTGCGCGTTGTTCGCCACGGACTGCTCGTTGAACAGGCCCGTCAGCGTGCCCTCACCGGAGGAGCCGTTGTCCCCGATGAAGACGAACACCAGCGTGTTGTCGAGCTGCCCCGTGCGCTCCAGGAACTCCATCAGCCGGCCGAGCTGCGCGTCGGCGTGCTCGATGAAGCCCGCGTACAGCTCCGCCATGCGCGCGAAGAGGCGCTTCTCGTCGGCGGAGAGCGAGTCCCACTTCTGCACGCCCTCCAGCATGGGCGCGAGCTTCGAGTGCTCGGGGATGATGCCCAGCTTCTTCTGCTGGGCCAGCACCTTCTCGCGGTAGGCGTCCCAGCCCATGTCGAACTGGCCCTTGTACTTGTCCGCCCACTCGGGCGCGACGTGGTGGGGCGCGTGCGCGCACCCCAGCGCGAGCCACGTCAGCCACGGCTTCGCCGGGTCCGCCGAGTGGTGCTGCGAAATCCAGCTCATGGCCCGGTCCACCAGGTCCGCGGACAGGTGGTAGCCCTCTTCGGGCGTGGCTGGCGGGTCGACGGCCTCGCGGTCCAGGAAGAGCTTCGGCTCCCACTGGTCGCAGTCGCCCCCGAGAAAGCCATAGAAGCGGTCGAAGCCGAAGACGGAGCCCGTGGGCCAGCGGTCATAGGGCCCGGCGATGGTCGTCTCTTCGGACGGCGTGTTGTGCCACTTGCCAATGCAGTAGCTGGTGTATCCGTGTTGATGGAGCATGGCGGGCACTCCCGCCTTGTCCTGCGGCTGACGGCCGTTGTAGCAGGGGAAGCCCGTGGCCAGTTCGGTGATGTTGGCCATGCCCACGGAGTGGTGGTTGCGGCCGGTGACGAGACAGGAGCGCGTGGGCGAGCACAGCGCCGTGGTGGTGAAGTGCGTGTAGCGCAGGCCCTGCCTGGCCAGCTTCATCAGCGTGGGCGTGCGAATCATGCCGCCGAAGGGCTCACACCAGCCGAAGCCGACGTCGTCCAGGATGACGTAGAGGATGTTGGGCGCGTCCTTCGGTGCCTTGGGCGGCATCGGGAAGGCCGGCTCGGATTCCTCGTACGTGCGACCAATGCGGCCCGGGAAGCGCTCTCCCTCCCGATAGGTCTTCATCGGCGTGTCCGCTTTCACGCCCCCGCCACCACCGTTGGCGCCCTGCTTCTTGCGCTTGTCCTTGCTCATGCGGGCCTCCCAGGCACCGCCTGAAGGTGAAAGGGCGCGAGCGCTTCGGCATCGTCCCGGTGGCGCGGGCGTTCGAGGGAGCGGGCGGAGGGTGCGGACTAACGCCGTGGTTTCGGGGGTGTTCGCTTGCTTCGCGCGGCCGGCGCGGTGGAGCGCAGGATGCGGCGGAAGGTGGGGCACTCCAGGTGGCTGGGCGCGGGACAGACGGCGGCGTGGCGCAGGCGATCGCGCATGGCGCTGAGCTCTCGAATCGTCCTGTCCAGCTCGTCCGCCCGGGCCGAGAGCAGCTTCCGGTCCAGGCGCAGGCGTCCGTCCGGCGCGAACATGCGCGCGATGTCCTCCAGCGAGAAGCCAGCGGCGCGGCCCATGGCGATGAGCGACAGGCGCTCCAGTACGTCAGGAGCGAACAGTCGGCGCAGACCGCGCCGGCCGGTGGAGGACAACAGTCCCCTGGCCTCGTAGAACCGGAGTGTCGAGGCGGGAACGCCGGACCGCCGCGCCACCTCCGTGATGTCCAGGTCTCTCACCCGCTTGACCTCAAGTCGACTTGAACTGGCACAGTTGAGCTTCCGCTGCCTGAAGGCAAGTCGAAGGAGACACGCATGAGTGCCACGAACGCGCCCGAGAACGAGCAGTCGAAGATGTGGAACGGCACCTCCGGGAACGCCTGGGTCGACCTGCGGGAGGTGCTGGATGGGATGTTCCAGCCGTTCGAGGACCTGCTCGTCGCGGCGGTGTCCCCGGACTCCGGAGGACGGGTGCTCGACATCGGCTGTGGCACGGGCGCGACCACACTCGCTGTCGCTCGGAAGCTGGGAGCCAAGGGGCGCTGTGTCGGCATCGATATCTCGGAGCCGATGCTCGCCGTCGCACGGGCACGGGCCGAGCAGGACGGTACGCCGGCGCGCTTCGTCCACGGCGACCCGCAGAGCCATGTGTTAGAGCCCGCGAGCTTCGATGTGCTCATCTCGCGCTTCGGTGTGATGTTCTTCGACGACCCGGTCCGGGCCTTCACGAATCTGAGAGGGGCCGTGAGGGAGGGTGGCGAGGTCAGGTTCATCGCCTGGCGGAGTGGCTCGGAGAATCCGTTCATGACCACGGCCGAGCGCGCGGCTGCGCCACTGCTGCCAGAGCTTCCCGTTCGGAAATCGGACGGGCCAGGGCAGTTCGCGTTCGCGGACCCGAGCCGCGTCCAGGCCCTCCTGGAGCAGAGCGGTTGGGCTGACGTCGAGCTGCGGCCCATCGATGTGAATTGCGCCTTCCCCGAGAAGGAGCTGGTCCGCTACCTGAGTCGGCTCGGCCCCGTGGGCTCGTTTCTTCAAGGGGCGGATGAGCAGACTCGCACGCGGGTTCTCGGCGCGGTGCGCGCGGCCTTCGAGACCTTCGTGCAAGGAGAAGAGGTCCGCTTCACCGCGGCCTGCTGGTGGATTACCGCGCGTGCGCCCGCCGCGTCATCGGGTCCCAACCAAAGCCGGTGACGCCGCGACGACCTGTGCAGGGTATGAGTCCATGCACTGACGTCGTCCAGCTTCGCACAACAGGCTTCATGTCCGGCCTCCGCCAAACCTCCTCCCCGCTGGACCCAGAGGCTCTTGAAGGACTAGACAGACGGGTGCACTCGGATGGAGGTGCGCGCTTATGGAAATGGGAGAGATCATCTCACAGGCATCCGCTCATCACCCGGAGAAATGCCCATTCTGTCCTGCGGCGAAGGACGAGGACTTCGTCAGTCATCCTGGTGCGAAGGCCACAGGTACGGTGCTCGGGAAAATCATGGTGGCTCCGGACGAACTCCCGTCACAACAGGGGGGAGCAAGGCCCAAGGATGGAGGGGAGCAGCGGCAGGCGAAATCCAAGGCACAGCCCAGGCCATCGCCTCCGTTATCGCATCCAGAATTCGGTCCCTACTCGTACGAAGCCCATCACCTCATCCCTGGCAAGCAACGCCTGCTCAAATCGGAAAGCGATGCAAAGGTGATGGACGGACACCCCATCGAGAGATGGATACGCAAGGGGAAAGCCATCAAGAAGGATACGGGGTACTCCATCAACAACTCGGACAACGGTGCCTGGCTCGCATCCGCTCCGGAGAACGTCAAGAAGCTCCGTGGCCGCACCCCGGAGCGCCCCTGGGAGCGTGATGCGCACCCCAGTCCCCACCCCGACGCGCTGACGCAACGGGAGAAGAACGAGATTGCCGACTTCGCCATGAAGACGGAGGGCCAGTTCCATTACGGCAAACATGCCATTACCAATGAGGAAGGCTCCGCTGAGAGCTACCCGAGTGTCGTGTCGAAGCGACTGACCGAACTCGACAATCGAATCGTGGCCTGGTCGAAGGTGTGCTCTCTTTGCGAGGCGAAGCCATCGAAACCTCCCTATGACCCCGCCTGGCGGGTCAATGAGATGCTGGACCTCATTTCCGGATGGATTCGCAACGAGATTCAACTGTCGAGCCCCGCGTCCTGGACGTACTTCATTTCAGCACACGCCATGCGGCGGAGCCAGGCACTCAAATCCAAGAAGATTCGTTCATTGTAATCCGAGGAAGCGCGCATGTTCTTCCGACTCGAACCCGATATCTACGCGACCGCTGGCATCAGGGAAGACCCTTCTCTCCCGGGGTTTGGCACCACATTCCTGGGAGGAGCGCGAATCATCGAGCCGCTTCCGCGCCCTCTCATCTTCGAGTCGAACTTCACTCAAGCCAACCCACCCAAGGCCTTTCTTGGAGCGTCCATTCCGGTGTGGTCCGCCGACCTCGTGGAACTCCTCAGGCGGATTGGTGTGGACAACTTCGAGTGCTTCGAGGCGACCATCCAGGGCCAGGGGACAGGTGCTCAATGGCGTGGATATTTCGCCATCAACGTCCTCGGACTGGTGGCGGCAGCGGACATGTCGAAGTCAAGGTATACCGAAATCATGAGTTCTCCAGGCGGGACGCCCTTCGCTGGCTTCACGGAACTCGTGGTGGATGGGAAGAAGGCGCGCCCCTTCGATTTGTTCCGGTTGGCTGAGAACATGGGGACGCTCCTGGCAAGTGAGCGTGTCATTGATGCCCTTCAGGACCATCCCCGGACGGGCGGCTGGGGAATCTCCGCCATCGAGGTCGAGGAGTCCTGAACAGGCTCGTGCCCGGACTCAGCTTCCGCGTGCCTCTCCCAGAAGCACCGCGGCTCGGCTCTCCCGGTCCGAAGAGGCCCACACGAGGATGGGTCCTGCTCGGTAACCTTTGTCGAGCCCCAGGGCCGCGAGGCCCGACATCATGGGGCCGAGCGCGGCGCCGAGGTCTCCCGTGCACTCGATGGGATGCTCGAGGTGCAGGTGCTCCTCGAAGTGTTGGCTGTGGCGAAGATGCGCCACACCCCACTCCTTGGCCCAGAAGTTCTCACCGTTGAAGCTGGCGTACACGCTGCGAACCCTTGGCATGTGCGCCTGACTGGCCGCGAAAAGCCGCCCCAGTGCTCGGGCAAGCCCCTCTCCCCGGTACGGCTCCTGGCTGTAGAGATGCCCCGGTTCCTTGTCCTGACCGAGCGCCAGCAACCGCGCCAGGGGAACATATTTCCGTCGCCGCGCCTCCCAGGATGTTCCAAGGCGCAGGAAGGCCGCCCCTTCCCCTGGAATGAACCCCTCGAGCGCGCCTTCCACGAGGAGCCGGCCCTCCATCTCCAAGGCTCCGAGCAAGCGGAGGTCCAGGTAGGTGTCCACACCGCCCACGAGCACCGTGCGGAAGCGCCCTTCGCGCAGGGACTGGCAGGCGCTCTCCATGGCGACCAACCCCCCAGCCCTTCCCAGAGGGAAGAGGCGGCTCTGGGGCAGGTCGAACTTCACGCCGGACTGCACGGACAGGTGTTCGAGGAAGGAAGCACCGATGGGTTCCTCCGGGTTCGGAGTCTCGGGCAGAGCCAGGAACAGGGGAGGAACGTCACCGTCAGGACACGCCTCCTGGAGCGCTCGCGTCGCCAGCCGCAGCATCCGCCGGTAGCGGGCCGTCAGCGGGCGCTCATCGAGCCGTAGTCCCTTGTTCAGCGGCGGCAGGTATTCGTCTTCCAGGAAGGCCGCACGCAAGGCCTGAAGCTTGCTGTCCTGGATGGGGGAAAGCTTCACGCGGGAGATGCCCGCGCGCACGGCCGCCGCCGAGGCTCCGGCCGTGAGTCCTACCGGCGTGGTCATTCCAATGGACAGGATGTCTGCAATCTCGTTCATGGAATTCCGACTCCCCTGGCCCAAGTGGACAGCGGTGCGCATCCCAGCCACACCGACCCACCCTCCAGATGACAGGGTTCAACGCCGGCTTTCTCTTAGCAGGCATTCCGCGTGTTTTGTCTGACAACCGATGCGATGGTAACGTATTGCCTGAAGCACACCCTTGCCAACGAACCAGGACTCATGGCCTCGCCAATGCCCACGAAGCTGGGGAGTGGTCTTGTCAAAGAAGAAGCGGATGAGTGCATCTGGGAGGGTCGCGAGGGCCGCATCGTCGGAATGAACGAGCAAGGGCAGCCTCTCGTGGATTTCATTGGCAACACGCAAGGACCCAGAATCGCTCGCAAGACGATTCCACTTGAGTCGAGCACGCTGCGTGCCTTCATCGATAGTGGACGGCGGGTCGAGCTGCGCTTCGAGGACGGGCATGCCCAGCTCCCCATCATCGTTTCGTTGGGGCCTCCCCCTCCTTCATCCGCCCCACCAGCGACCGCGGACCCGACCTCTCCGGTTCATGTCATCAAAGGAGGAGATGAGCTGGTCTTCCAGTGCGGCAAGGCGAGCATCACGCTGCGGCGTAACGGCAAGATCATCATCAAGGGAACCTATGTCGAGACGCAGTCCGAAGGAGTGAACCGCATCAAGGGCGGGTCAATCCAGCTCGGCTGAGCACGCGACCATGCGATACATGAAGGACGTATTCGAGGAGCATCTCGACGAGGCGACCTGGCTTTGGGGGCGATGGGAGCGAGCCCTGCTTGCGCCGGACCATGACCTCTCGGAGCTGGCGGAGCTGGAAGTCCGGCTGCTGGCCCACTTGGATGGGCTGGCGGAAGGCGGGGAGGACGTGGCAGAGGTCCTTCTCCATCCAGGGCTGGATTCCAAAGAGGACTGGCACGCCAGCGTCGCGGCCTACGCCTTGTTGGTCGAGGCAGTACCCGAAGGAGTGCTGGCCCTGGTGCGCGGTGCAAGTCTGGCCCAGCGCCCCGCCGTGCGGAGAGCCTTGGAGCTCTGCGACCAGTCACGACTCGGAAACATCCTGCAGCCACTGCTATCCTCGGACGACCTGGACGTGACCGCTACGGCGTTGGAGGTGCTCGTCGCCCGAAGTGACATCGAGGACTCCCGGTTGGTGCCATTCCTCGCGAGCGATGACTCGCGAGCGCGTATCGCCGCCATGAAAGGGAGCCGCGACCTGTCGGATTCGACTCCCCGAAAAGCACTCATGCACGCCCTTGTCTCCGCTCATCCGGACATTCGCGATGCGGCCATCGAGTGGGGGATGGCGATGGGGACTCGCGATGCATGGACTGCCTGCCAGAAGGCCGTGGAGAAGGGGGACGACCACGCCCGTGAACCCATGATTCTCTGGGCGCTGGGATGTGAGCAGACGGAGCTGGCGCTGTTGCTCTCGCTGCTGCATGTGCCCGAAAGGCGCATGGAAGCGCTGTGGGCACTCGGGTTCAGTGGACGGCTTGCCGCCGCGGACGCCTGCCTGGAATGGATGGGGGACTCGAATCTGAAGGTGGCCCGGCTCGCGGGAGAGGCTTTTGGCGCCATCTCAGGGCTGCGACTGGAAGGAACATATGCCGTGCCCCCGAAAGAGCCCCTGGAAGAGCCCATTCCCCTCAACCAGGAGGACCTCGATGCGGACCTCGTGCCGCGACCCGAGGACGAACTTCCCGTGCCGGATGCCGAATCCGTCGCCCGCTGGTGGCACACGAACCGTGCGAACCTCGACGGGAAAATTCGTTATTCGAGGGGGCAGCCCTTCCAGGCAGGTGTGCTCCTCGAAGCACTGGAGCAAGGCCCCTTGAGACGTCGGCACGTGCTGGCGCGAGTTTTGGATTTACACACCCGCCGAAGACTCTTCGTCCCGACTCGGGCCTGGACGCGCACTCAGTACGCCGCATTGACACAGGCAAAGGCCGCGGCTCTCCCCCTTCGCCGCCTCGAATGGAGATGAACCTCGGGTCGAGGGTCCTTGGTATCCCATGCTCCAGCTCCGCAACGAATCTCCTTTTGTGCCGGGTTTGTTCCTGTTCCCAGATGAGCAGGGGGTGGACACGCTTTACGTGGTGGTCAAGGCCACGTTCGAGCTGGAGGGGAATCACCTGTCCATTGCGTCAAAGCAGCAACCACTGGTGCTCGCGGATGAGCACTGGGGCGTCCCGGGGCAATCGAGCCTCAAGAGTGCGACCGAGGCACATCTGTTGAAGCCAGGGACGGATGTCCTGTTGAAAGGCTCGGCTCACGCACCGCGCGGGAAGCCCGTCGACACGTGTTGGGCCTCCGTTCGCGTGGGGCCTGTTCGGCAAGTGATTCAGGTCTTCGGGGATCGCCATTGGCAAGGGGGCGTGTTTTCTCCCACGGCATCATCTCCGGAACCCTTCGTGACGATGCCGCTCGTTTGGGAGAGGGCTTTTGGAGGCCTTCATGCGCCAGAGGGTGGAGAGGTGCTGGGTGAAGCACGCAATCCCGTGGGCCGAGGTTTCAGGGGAAGGCGCAGCGCTTCGGAAATGAAGGGACGCGCCCTGCCCAATCTCGAGGACCCCGAGAACCCCATCCGCGGAATCTCGGACACGCCAACTCCCATGGCCCCGGGCCCGATAGCTCCGTCCTGGCAACCTCGAAAGGGGTGTGCGGGAACCTACGGCGCGGCCTGGAAGTCGACCCGCGCCCCCTATCTTCCGGTGGATTTCCGTCCGGCCTTCTTCCAGGTGGCGCCTCCACCCTTATGGGCACACGAGGGGTTGAAGGGAGGCGAAGGGGTGGAGCTCCTGAACGTGTCGCCCCAGGGAAGTCATCGATTCGCGCTGCCCTGTTGTGAGTGGGAAGTCGAGGCGCGCATCGGCGGGACACTGGAACGCCCAATCCTCCGGCTGGAAACCGTGTTGCTGGAGCCGGACGCCAGACAGATAAGCCTCACATGGCGCGGGGCCGTGAACTGCGACAAGCGCTCACTGAAGATTCAGGAAGTACGCTTCGGGGTAAAAGCCCTGGAGGGAGTGCAGGGATAGTCAGACATGTCCATGTCCGGCGATGCGGACGGGCAACACCCGAGAAGAACGAGATGGGAACCAAGGTCTTCGCCAATGGGCGAGGGATTGCGACAGAGGATGGAGGCGGGCAGAGCATCGTCTTTCCAGATGTGTGCAAGACGCCCAGCCCGGGAGGGCCCGTGCCCATCCCTTATCCAAACATTGGCAAGTCTTCAGATGCGAGCAAGGGACCGAAGAAGGTGACGGTCAATGGCAAGATGCCCATGGTCAAGGGTGCGCAATACAAGTCGACGTCAGGTGATGAGGCTGGGACCGCCGGCGGAGGCGTCGTGAGCAGTTCGACCCAAGGGCCCGCGGAATTCATGCTGTACTCGTTCGATGTGAAGTTCGAGGGGAAGAACGTCTGCCGGCTCGGGGACCCGCTATTCCACAACAAGAAGAACACCATGGGGTAGGTCGGCAACCTCAGGGCCCGCACGCAGCGCGCAATACCCTGGCTGAGTTGCCGAGGACTCCAGACACCGCTGCAGTGGCCCGTGGCAACCACCCGGGATTGCTCGCGCCCCGCCGTCCGTGCGAGGAAGCGGGTCATGTCCTTCCTGCATCAGGCGCTGGTGTTCCTGGGTGCCGCGGTGGTGTCCGTCCCGCTGTTCAAGCGGCTCGGGCTGGGCTCGGTGCTCGGCTACCTGGTGGCCGGCGCCATCATCGGCCCCTCCGGCGCGCAGCTCATCGGCGACGTGGAGAACGTCCTCCACTTCTCCGAGCTGGGCGTCGTGCTCCTCCTGTTCGTCATCGGCCTGGAGCTGCAGCCCTCCCGCCTGTGGAACCTGCGCCACTCCGTCTTCGGCATGGGCGGCGCCCAGGTGCTCATCTCCGGCGCGCTGCTCGCCACCGCCTGCTTCCTCTTCGGACTGCCGCTCGGCACCGCTGTCATCGCCGGCTTTGGGCTCTCCCTCTCCTCCACCGCCTTCGCCCTCCAGCTCCTCGCCGAACGCAACCAGCTCACCACCGGCTACGGCCGCCTCGCCTTCGGCATCCTCCTCTTCCAGGACCTGGCCGTCATTCCCCTCCTGGCCCTGCTGCCCCTGCTCGGCCACACCGACGCCGCCTCCGCCGAGCCCGGCTGGCGCACCGGCTTCAAGGTCCTCGTCGTCCTCGTCAGCGTCGTGCTCTCCGGCCGCTTCCTCCTGCGCCCCCTCTTCCGCGCCGTCGCGTCCTTCCACAGCCAGGAGCTCTTCACCGCCACCGCGCTGCTCGTCGTCGTCGGCACCGCCGCCCTCCTCAACGCCGTGGGCCTCTCCATGGCCCTGGGCGCCTTCCTCGCCGGCGTCCTCCTGTCCGAGTCCGAGTACCGCCACGAGCTCGAAGCCGACATCGAGCCCTTCAAGGGCCTCTTGCTCGGCCTGTTCTTCATCGCCGTGGGCATGAGCGTGAACCTGGGCCTCATCATCGAGCGCCCCGGCCTCATCACCGGCCTCGTCATCGGCCTCGTCGCCATCAAGGGCGCCGTGCTCTACGGACTGGGACGCTTCAACCTCAAGGAGAACGAGCCCGCGCTCAGCCTGGGCGTCGTCATCTCCCAGGGCGGCGAGTTCGCCTTCGTCCTCTTCGCCCTCGCCGTGTCCTTCCACGTCATGTCCACGGAGCTTTCGGACCTGCTCGTCGTCGTCGTGGGCCTGTCCATGGCCACCACGCCCCTGCTCTACGTCGCCTATGAGCGCTGGGGCCGCCCCCGCTTCCAGGCGAAGACGCAGGCCCGCGAGTACGACGTCGCCCCCGACGAGGACCACCCCGTCATCATCGCCGGCTTCGGCCGCGTGGGTCAGGTCGTCGGCCGCCTGCTGCGCGCCAAGCGCATCACCTTCACCGCCATCGACGCCAGCCCCGAGCACATCGACTTCATGAAGCGCTTCGGCAGCCAGGTGTTCTACGGCGATGCCTCCCGGCTCGACCTGCTGCGCGCCGCTCGCGCCGACAAGGCCCGCGTCTTCGTGCTCGCCATCGACGACGTCGAGGCCTCCATGCGCACCGCCAGGACGGTGAAGGAGCACTTCCCCCACCTCACCATCTTCGCCCGCGCCCGCAACCGCGTGCACGCGTACCAACTGCTGGATTTGGGCATCGAACACGTGATGCGCGAGACGTTCGCCGGCAGCGTGGAGATGGGCGGCGACATCCTCCAGACGATGGGCCTCACCTTCTCCGAGAGCCACCGCGTCATGGAGCGCCTGAAGGACCACGACGAGAAGCTCCTGCGCGAGACGGCCCGCTTCCACCGCGACGAACAGAAGCTCGTGGAGGCCGCCGCCCGCGCCCGCAGGGAGCTGGAGAGCCTCTTCGAACAGGACGACGCCGAGGCCAAGAAGTCCGCCTGAACCACCGCCTGGGTGGAGTCCCCGGACAGGCCCGCCC
>NZ_JABXEM010000589.1:0-792 GCF_013372595.1 Myxococcus sp. AM011 | reverse complement strand
TCCCGGCCGTCGTCGACGCGCACCCGGAGCGACTGCCCGGCGGTGAGGGTGTAGGGGCCGGGGCGGCCCGCGGAGACGGAAGCCGCGGTGCCGGAGAAGACGACGTCCACCGCCTCGGCGCCGTTGGAGGACACCTCCAGGCGCTGGCCGTCGGCCAGGGTGAAGGGGGGACGCAAGGTGCCGCGCACGACGGCGGGCGTGGGCCCGCCGCCCGTGGTGAGGGCTGCCGCAGCAGGCGTGGCCGTGTGCGACTCGGGGTTTGAGGCGTCCTCGTAGTGGGCGGTGCGGACCGCCCACAAGTGAGTCCCTCCGTTCTCGAAGAAGCCCATGGCGGCGAGGGCCAAGTCCGAGTCCGGCGTGAAGCCGCCGAAGGTGGCCTGGTACTCCTCGAAGGAGGTGCACAGCACCGCCTGGCCGATGGGGCCTCTCTCCGCCAGGCCCACGGCACCCGCCACGGAGGTGGGCGCGGAAGGAATGCCACGGACGCGCGGCTCCTCCTCCTCCACGACGATTTTCGACGACAGCAACTCACGACTCACGAGGCACCTCGCTTCTTGCGGGACGCGCGCGCCGACACCTCCGGCGCGGCAGAGGGTGGCGACGACGGCGGGGCCGTGGGGGCTTGCCGCTTCAGGGCGACTTCGCCGCGGCGAATGGCAGCAGCGACCGCGGGCACGCAGAGAGTGGCCTCGGGCACGTCCTCCAGCGACACACCCGTGGCCAGGGTGAGGGAGGACGGCAGGCGTCGGCCGCCACGTCCTGGCTGCACGCCGCAGGCGCACTCGCCGCGCG
>NZ_JABXEM010000588.1:0-801 GCF_013372595.1 Myxococcus sp. AM011 | reverse complement strand
ACGTCCTCAGCTTCTACCAGGACAACCTCGCCCGTGAGTCGCGCCTCGCCACGGCCACCCAGCGCCGCAACGTCATCGCCCTGGCGCGCATGCTGGGCTACCGGCTTCACGGCGCCCAGGCGGCCACTGCCGAGGTGGAGCTGCGCTTGGCCCAACCTCCCGCAGCCACCGTCACCTTCCCCGCTGGAACCGTCGTCCGCACCCAGGAAGTGACGGAGGCCGTCCGCTTCCAGCTCCTCTCGTCCGTCACCATTCCGGCCGGCGCCAACCCGCCGCGCATCCTCGCGGTGGTTGAGAACTCGAAGACGCACACCCAGCTCTTCGACGCCCGCGGCCTCGCTGACTTCGAGGCGCACCTGGACTTCGCCCCCTACCTCGACGGCTCCGCCCGCGTGTCCACCGCCCAGGGCGCCTTCAGCGAGGTGGACACCTTCCTCAACTCTCGCGCCTCCGACGCCCACGTCCTCGTCAGCGTGGACCAGGGGGACAAGGCCACCATCCGCTTCGGCAATGGGGTCAACGGCCTGCCGCCCGTTGGCACCGTGGCGGTCGTGTACAAGACGGGCGGCGGCGCGGCCGGCAACGTGGACGCGGGCCGCCTCGTCGTGTTGGAGGGCAGCTTCCGGGACGCTCACGGCCACGCGGTGCAGGTGGCTGTCAGCAACGCCGCCCCTGCCTCCGGCGGCGCAGACAGGCAGACGGTGGCCTCCGCGAAGCTGCTCGCCCCTGAGAGCCTCCGGGCCCTGACGCGCACCGTCTCCCGCGAGGACTTCGAAATCAACGCCCGGCGCCTGCCCGGAG
>NZ_JABXEM010000587.1:0-845 GCF_013372595.1 Myxococcus sp. AM011 | reverse complement strand
CCCTCGAGATGCAGTTGGCGGCCGAGGCGCTGCAGCGCATGGGCATCCTCGACAGGCAGCGCTTCCTGGAGAAGTACGCCACCACCGTGGGCCGCACCCTCTACCTGCCCTTCGAGGTGGGCGTACCGAAGGGGGGCTGGGATTTGTGGGCCCAGGTGGTGGTGTGCGTCCACGAGCACCAGCATGTCGTCCAGCACGACGAGGAGGGCCCCAGCTACGAGCTGGCCTACCTCACCAGCGCCTCCGCGCGCGCCCGCTACGAGGCCGAGGCGTATACCTGCAACCTGGAGCTGCACTCCTGGCGCTACGGCACCCTGCCCGCCGTGCGCCCCATCGCCGAGGGCCTCAAGCACTACGGCTGCCGGCCGGAGGACGTGGAAGTCACCGCCCACACCCTGGCCCTCACCTCGGTGTCCGTCCGCCACGGCGCGGTGGTGAGTGAGGCCACGAACGTGGCCCTGGAGTGGCTCAACTCGCACGTCCCCCACCTGCGGGCCAAGCAGGGCTGAGGCGTCCATGGCCGTCTCTCGCACCGGAGACTGGGCACGGGCCCGCCAACTGCTGGCGGCGGGCTCGTCACGCCTTGAGGGTGCGCTCCAGACGGCGCTGCGCCAGGAGGCGCACGCCCTGCGCAAGGAGGTGGTGCAGGGCCTCACCCAGCAGGCACCGGGTGGAGAGCCGCTCCGCCCGCCTTCGCCCCTCACGCTCGCGGCGCGCCAGCTCGCCGGATTCAACGGGACGAAGGCCCTCCTCGTCTCGGGCGCGCTACGCAACTCCATCTCCGTCGTCGTGGAGGGCGACGAGGCCTTCATCGGCGTGTCGCGCACCGCGAAGAGCCCGGACGG
>NZ_JABXEM010000586.1:0-855 GCF_013372595.1 Myxococcus sp. AM011 | reverse complement strand
ACGCCAGGAACGTGGCGCCGCCGGTCTTGGCCAGCACCTTCGTGATGGCCGCCGTCAGCGACGTCTTGCCGTGGTCCACGTGTCCGATCGTGCCGATGTTCACGTGGGGCTTGTTACGCTCGAACTTCTCCTTGGCCATGACACTCCTCTAAAAAATGGAGCCCTGAACCAGGATTGAACTGGTGACCTCATCCTTACCAAGGATGCGCTCTGCCAACTGAGCTATCAGGGCTTGGCGATGCTATGAACTACAACGTTTGGAGCGGGAAATGGGATTCGAACCCACGACATTCAGCTTGGAAGGCTGACGCTCTACCAACTGAGCTATTCCCGCGTTGCCGAGTGGAGGGAGATGGATTCGAACCATCGAAGGCGTAGAGCCGGCAGATTTACAGTCTGCTCCCTTTGGCCGCTTGGGTATCCCTCCGCATTTTTTGCTGCCAACTGCGTACTGCTCCCCATACTGCTCGTCTCGGGCCCTCATCCGCGGCCCCCGTCCTGCTTGGCCGGCGGCGGGACTTGAACCCGCGACCTACTGATTACAAATCAGTTGCTCTACCGACTGAGCTACACCGGCACTCATCGGCTGCTGCCTACCGCCCTACCCCACCTGCACCGAACCCGTCAACCACCCGACTCCGATGTGCGAGGCGCGCCCTTTTAGAAGTCCCCACCATCCAAGTCAAGGGGATTGATCCCAGATGATGGCCGACTAACGGGAGGCGCTCCCCCGCTGCCGGGCGACCTCGTATAGCAGAATGCCGGCCGAAACGGACGCATTGAGTGAACCGACCTGACCCGCCATCGGAATCCGCAGGCGGTGGTCGCAGTGCTTGAGGACTCCCTCCCTCACGC
>NZ_JABXEM010000585.1:0-857 GCF_013372595.1 Myxococcus sp. AM011 | reverse complement strand
AGTCATTGCGCATGGCCCCTTCCGGCAACAGCCCCAGGACGAGCTTCGAACTCGTCTTCCACTTCCGCGACTTGGAGCGCCTCGGCCTCGTCGACGCGGCCACGGGTGACGCCCTCATCCGCCCCAGTGACAGGCTGGGGGCCCTCTACGACGTCGCGGGCGCCCTCGTGCAGGCCGTGAGGACACCTCCTGGGCTGTACGTCACGGAGGCGCGCCCCACGGGCTTCGGCCTCCACCGCCGGAGGCCTCGCAGAAACCTCCTTCTCGTCACCTTCAACGACAGGCCCCAAGCCAGAGGACTCGCATGAAAGCGCTGCTACTCGCCCCACTTCTCGCCACCGCCCTCCTCACCCGCTGCCGCGCGCCGGACGGCTGCGCTCCGGTGTCCACACGCTGCGCCGGCAACGTCGCCGAAGTCTGCAACGGCGACGGCAACTGGCAGGTGCTGGCCGACTGCGACGCCGTCAGCGAGCACAGCAGCACGGCCTTCACCTGCGCCTACGTCAACGAGGAGGGCGTCACCGGCCACACGTGCCTGCCCACCACTGTGGACGCCGGCACCGTGGACGCGGGCGCTGAGGAAGGCGGTGTCCTGTGAAGGGCTACCTCCAGTCCCTGCCTGGCGTGGGCACCCTCTTCCAGCGCGGCGAGATTCAACCCGCCGAGGTGTGGGCCTTCTACCAGCACATGCAGTCGCGCCTGCGCACCAAGACGGCCAACAAGGCCGACGCCCTCGAGATGCAGTTGGCGGCCGAGGCGCTGCAGCGCATGGGCATCCTCGACAGGCAGCGCTTCCTGGAGAAGTACGCCACCACCGTGGGCCGCACCCTCTACCTGCCCTTCGAGGTGGGCGTGCC
>NZ_JABXEM010000584.1:0-858 GCF_013372595.1 Myxococcus sp. AM011 | reverse complement strand
CGCAGCTCCAGGAGTACGGAGGCCCACCCGTCGTCATCCCCATGACGCCGAAGATGCGGCGCTTCCTCTTCGCGCTGCTGCGCCAGGCCGGCCTGGCCGGCGAGTCGCGTAACAGCGGCAGGGGGCGGGGCGTCATTGTGACTCAGACGCCAGCGCGCCCCTTCCTGCGGCCAGCCTTCGCACGGTTTCGCCAGGGCGCCAGCCGCCGCTTCCTCGCGCGCGTCGCGAAAGAGCTGGGCCTCGGAGGGCCCGGGTAATGGCCGTCCCCTCCCTCACCTCCGTGACGCCCTCCTCGGGGCCCACCAGCGGCGGCGACATCCTCCGCCTCGCCGGGGTGGGCTTCGCCGCGCGGGTGGCCGTGCGCCTGGGCGGACTGCGCGCGGAGGTGATCTCCATGCGCCAGCAGTCGGGCGCCTCGCATGTCGACGTGAGGACGCCGCCCCATGAGGCGGGCACCGTCGACGTGGAGCTGCTCAACCTCTCCGCGGACGGACGCCCCATTCCAGGAGAGGCCGCTGTCCTGCCGGGGGCGTACCGCTACCTGCGCCCACGCGTCGCGAAGGAAGCGGACCTCACCCGCCTCGTGCGCACCTTGCTGCGCGAGCTGAAGCGCCAGGTGGTGGCCAACGTCAGCGCCAGCGTCTCCATCGACTACGACGACACGGTGGCAGACGGCCTCAACGTCATCGCCATGGCCGCGCTGCCCTCCGTGGTGCTGTCAGGCCCCACGTTGCGCGAGAGTCGTCGCTACTCCACCAACGTCTTGCACGAGGACGTCGTGCAGGGCCCCTCCGGCGCGGAGCTGGTGCGCAGGCGCCCCGCGTACACGGTGGACCTGGCCTTCACCCTCACGGTGGC
>NZ_JABXEM010000583.1:0-859 GCF_013372595.1 Myxococcus sp. AM011 | reverse complement strand
CATCCCACCTGCGCAATCGCCTTCGCCTCTTCGAAGGTCATCCCCTCCACCTCCGCCCACGTCGCCTCCCCCCTCGCGAAGGACCGCATCCGCTGCACCGCTCCGCTCTCCATCCGCATCGCCACTGCCGCCTCGTGTTTGATGACGCGTCCCATGGGCCCCTCAGGCGCCGCGCAGGTTGGAGATGGCCGTCTTCGCCATCTCGTTGAACTTCGCCGACATGTTGCTCATCAGGTCGAACATGGATTTGCGCTTCTCCAAGAGCCGCTGAAGCCGCAGCTCCAGCTCGCGCATGTTCCCGTCCAGCGTCGCGGCCTTCTTCTTGTCGGCGTCCGACGTGCCCAGCGCCGCGCGGTCCTCCCCAGCGCTCGCCATGCTGTCCATGACCTGCAGAATCTCCGCGTCCGTCTCCGTGGAGATGGCGCCGAGGATGGCCTGCACCTTGTCCTCGATGCTCATGTTCGGGTTGTCGACGATGGAGCGCGCGCTCGACACCTTCGTCGGCGACGTGCCCGGCTTTCCGCCCCCCGACAACTCCAGCTCCGCCTTCACGTCCAGCCACCCGATGATGCCGTCGCGGCCGTCGATGCCCGCCGCCATCTCCAGCCGGTCGAAGTACTCCGGGTGGTCCTTGAAGAACTGCGCGGCCTTCTTCAGCGTCGAGGACGCCGCGGGATTCGCCAGCAGCGCCGCCATGTCCTCGCGCGTGACGCGGTCATCCTTCGTTCCCGCCGCCGTGTCGAACGTGCCCCAGTTGTCGCGCAGCACCGCCACCGCATCCAGGTACTCGCGAAAGTCCGGGTCCTTCGACGTGGGCGGCTTGCCACCGCCACCCACGGGGCCCTGCCCGCCCCCCGTC
>NZ_JABXEM010000582.1:0-888 GCF_013372595.1 Myxococcus sp. AM011 | reverse complement strand
GTGCGCGAAGGGGGCGGGGCGGGGCTCGTCATAGACGACGACGAGGACCTCCGGAGCGCCCTCGGACAGGAGCCCGCACGCCTCCACGAAGGCCGCCTCCACTGTCTCCGCCCCCGCGGCCACCGCGCTCTGCGCCGTCAGGTCGCCCCGGGCGATGGAGTAGAGCGCGCCAATGGCGTTGTGCACCGACAGGCTGAAGGAGGTGGGGGACAGCGGAGAGGCCTCGGCCAACTGCTCCAGCAACTCCACCGAGCGGCCCATGTCCCCGTACCGCGACGCGAACACCATGGGACGCGGGGGAGCATCCCCCTGGCACGTATAGGCCGCCTGCAGCGCGATGCGACCCAGCCGGTCCACCCGCCGGCGCATCATCGCCGGCATCTCGGTCAAGGGTGGGGCGCCCTCGGCCGGAAGCGGATGCGGCTGCGAGAGCCAGGAGCGCCAGGCGTCGTGTCCGACGAGCCCGGGAGCCCACGCGGCCCAATGGTGGACGGAAAAAACCATGATGGCGGGGAGAAAGGCGGAGTGCGGCGGTCCTCTACCAAAGCATCATATACGAGACAATTGCCTCCAATGGGGCATTGCCTCTAGGGACGAGACAGGGGCCTCCGCATTCATGCTACGCCGCGCTTGCTCCCGGCCGAGAGGGGTGGCGCGGCGGTCCCGCTCGCATGGCCGGTGGGGAAGAGGCCTCGTTGGACCCCTGAACACCCGGCGGTGCGGGGCCGGCGCCCGGCGTGATTCCGCTCTGGGCGCAGCCCTCAATCACAGGGGCCGCCCCGCGTCCCAGGCCTCCACGACGGAGGGTGGTGGTAGGGGGTGGGACGGGCTCTCGCGGTTTCCCCTGGTGCGCTTCCTACCCGCCCGCGGGTTCCTGGGGGCTCATTG
>NZ_JABXEM010000581.1:0-909 GCF_013372595.1 Myxococcus sp. AM011 | reverse complement strand
CGCCCAAGCCCCCCGTCGAGGACGTCGGCTGGCCCCTCGACATGAACAAGCCCCTCAACCGGGAGAGCGTCGACAAGGCCCTCTCCTTCCACGACGTCTGACGTCCCCATCCGCCACCAGGAAGCCTCAACGCCCAAGGAATCCCCATGAGTCGTATCGACAACAGCACCCTCTTGGCCAAGGCGGACCTGGCCCTCGCCGACCTCACGGCCGGCGGCGGCGTCCTCCAGCCCGCGCAGGCGCAGAAGTTCTTGCGCCTGCTCATCAAGCAATCCGTCCTGCTGCAGCAGTGCACCGTCGTGCCCATGGCGGCCCCCAAGCAGCAGTTCTCCAAGCTGAAGTTCGGCAGCCGCATCCTCCGCCCGGGCCAGGAGGCCACCGCCGTCCCCGCCGCCCAGCGCGTGAAGCCCGACCTCTCCCAGGTGGAGCTGGACGCCAAACTCTTCAAGGGCGAGGTGCGCCTCTCCGACGAAGTGCTCGAAGACAGCATCGAGCGCGGCGAGCTGCGGCAGACGCTCATGGAGATGCTCGCGGACGCCATCTCCAGGGACATGGAGGAGATCCTCGTCAACGGGGACACGGCCTCGGCGGACCCCTTCCTCGCCACGATGGATGGCGTGCTGAAGCAGGCCACCAGCAACGTCGTCGACGCGGCCGGCGCGCCCATCAGTAAAGACGTCCTGGGAGACTTGCTCAAGTCGCTGCCCTCGGAGCACCTGCGCGACAAGGGCAGCATGGGGTTCCTCTTACCAGCGTCGACGCGGACCTGGACTACCGCAGCACGCTCGCGGAGCGGGCCACGGCGGTCGGCGACAAGTTCCTCGAGGGCGATGCGCCGGTCCTCTACTCGGGCGTCCCGGTGCGGCCCATCCCCCTCTGGCCGGAGAACCTCGGTGCGACGAATGACCG
>NZ_JABXEM010000580.1:0-920 GCF_013372595.1 Myxococcus sp. AM011 | reverse complement strand
GAGGCGACGGGCCCGAGGAAGTCGAGGCAGCCCTCGCGCAGCGTGCGCCAGAAGCGCTCCATCTTCCCGCGGGCGGGGGCGTCATAGGGCCTGGCGTGCAAGAGTGATGTGCCGATGCGAGCGCACGCAGTGGCGAGCGTCTCGCCCCGGTACGTGGCGCCATTGTCCAGGTAGAGAGCGTCCGGCGGACCGTGCTTGCGCAGGGCGCGCACCATGAGGCCCAGCATGTCCACCTCCCGCTCGGTGTGGTGGGCCTCCAGCGCCACGACGTACCGACTCGCGTCGTCCAGCAGCGCGTGGATGCGCAAGGGCAGCGACTTGCCCCCGACGGTGAGTCCAGGCCCATGACACACGTCCGCGTGCCACAGGGCCATGGGGCGCTCGGCCTGCCAGCGCAGGCGCGTCTTCGTGCCGCTGCCGTCGCGCATCCCGACGCGGTCAAGTCCTGCTTGCGCGAAGAGGCGGCGCACCGTCGTCGCCGAGACGGCGTCCTTCTCCAGCCGGCCATCGGTGACGAGCGTGCGAAGGATGAGCGTCACGGACGCGGACGGGTACTCCCGCCGGATGTCGAGCAGCAGCTCGCGCTGGGCCGCCGAGAGCTGCTGGGCGCGGCCCTTGTCGCTGCGGCCGCGCGGGGCGAGGCCTGAGAGGCCGCGCTTCTTGTACGCGTAGTACCAGCGCTCGAGCGTGGCCGCCGAGTAGCAGTGGCTCGCCTTGGCGCCCGGCGGCACGAAGCGCTGCTGGGCGAGGGCCTCGAGCGCCGAGGCGAGCTGGCCTCGGTCCATCTGCGCCTGGGTGAGGACGCCGATGACTCCGTGGCGAAACACCGCCACCGCCTCGGCGTGGGACTTCGGGGTGAGGCTCTTCATTTCGCGCGGACTTCCCGTCCCCCCCTCATCCCGGCATGGGCCTCTTGGGAG
>NZ_JABXEM010000057.1:0-44684 GCF_013372595.1 Myxococcus sp. AM011 | reverse complement strand
ATGGAGGCCAGCAAAGACGAAGGACTTGCGCCCACCAGCGACGGGTGCCCCACGTCCACCGTGAAGAAGTCCGCGAGCGCCCCGGGCTCCAGCGTCCCCGAGGACAGGCCCAGGCTGCGCGCCCCCTCCACCGTGGCCATGCCCAACAGCCGCGCCGCCAGGCCCGACACCTCCCCGCCCCCCGGGTCCAGCACCGCGCGCCGCAACCTCGCGAGCCGCAGGTGCCCTTCGAGCTGCCGCGCCTCGTCCAGCAGGTCCACCAGCGCCTGACTGTCCGAGCCCAGGCTGATGCTCGCCCCCGCCTTCGCCAGCGCGTCCGCGGGGACGATGCCGTCGCCCAGGTTGCGCTCCGTGGACGGACACGCGCACACCGTCGCGTGGGCGGTGCCCAGCATGGCCACCTCCTCGTCCGTCAGGTGCACGCCATGCACGGCGGCGAAGCCCGGGGTCAACAGCCCCAGGTCCGACAGCAGCTCCACCGGCCGACGCCCATGCTCGGCGAGACACGCTTCGATTTCCTTCGGCTGCTCCGCCACGTGCATGTGCACGGGGAACCCTCGCACCTTCGAGACGGCGGAAAGCCAGTCCTTCGTCACCGCGCGCACGCTGTGCGGCGCCAATCCCACGCTGACCGCCGCGTCGTCGCCTACCTCGCGAGCCAGCGACTCCGCCGACGCGAGGAAGGTGTCCACGTCCGGGTCGATGAAGCGACGCTGGCGGGGATTCGCCGCCACCTGGAAGCCCGCGCGCGCATAACCCACGCGCAACAGGCAGATGCGCAGCCCCGCGTCCCGCGCCGCTCGGATGACGGCGTGGGCCAGCACGTTCCGGTCGGCATACGGCGTGCCGTCATGCTGGTGGTGGATGTAGTGGAACTCGCCCACCGTGGTGATGCCCGCCAGCGCCATCTCCACGAAGACCTGCCGCGAGGCCACGTACACGTCCTCGGGCCCCAGGGCCTCGGCGGCGCGATACATGGCCTCTCGCCAGCTCCAGAAGTCATCCGCCTCGCGCCCGGAGACGACGTACTCGGTGCGTCCGCGAATCAGGCGCTGGAAGGCATGGGAGTGGCCGTTGACCAGGCCCGGCAACAGCGCGCGGCCTGGAAGCCGGACGACGCTCGCCCCGGTGGGCACGGACGACGCGTCGACGACGCGGCCCTCGGCGCCCACGGCCAGGGCGAGCCCCTCGATGAGCCGGCCTCCCACGTACAGGAAGTCCGGCTGGTAGACAGTGATGTCGCTCACCCCGACAACGTATGCCAGCGGACCGCGTCCCGCAGCAGCCAAGACACGGTCCGCCAGCGATGCTGTCAGCGCACGAACGCCACCCTGGACCCCTGGTCCGAGGCCGGGTGAACGGTGTTGTCATCCGCGCCCGGACGCCCCAGGCCGCGCTGCACCGCCGGTGCGGACGCGTTCACCGAGCCCACGTAGAACACCCCGTGGTAGCCCTCCGAGTTCACCGAGTCCCACGTGTGCACGAAGAAGCGGGAGCCATTGTCCTTGCCCTTTGCTTCACGCACACCGCAGTCGAGCGAGCTCTTCACGCCCTTCGAGTCCACCGAGCAGATCCACGTGGTCCCCGTGGCGTAGGCCATGTCCAGCGCCACCACGTCGTCCAGCTTCTCCTTCAACAGCAAGCCCATGGGCCGGTGCTGGGGGTCCCAGGGCAGGCCCTTCTTGGTGCGCGAGTGGATGTTGCCCGACAGCACCACGTGGAAGCGCTGGGGGCTCGACTCCACCTGGAATGCCACCGTCGCCGCCATCGCGTCCTCACGCTGCTGCCCGTTCGCCTTCGGGTGGTCGAACACGAAGACGTCCACATCCAGGCCCTGCGAGCGCAACTGACGCAGGTGCTCCAGCATGTTCGCCATCGCCTCGCTGCCACGGCCATCCGGATACGGGCTGCGCCAGAAGGGCGCCTCCATCAGCTTCAACCAGTCCGCCTCCGTCCCCTGGCTGTCCAGGAACGCATCCACGCGCCCCTGGTTCTCCAGTGGCAGCTCCAGGCCCACCGTCACCGGAGTGCCCGCCACCATCGCCTGACAGGCGGCCTGCGCCACGAAGCGCGGCACCTCCCGCGTGCCATGCACCTCGCCCAGGAGCAGCACCGCGCCCGGCTTCGCCTGCTTGCCCAGGCCGATGATGGGCAGTCCGCACTCCACCGCGAACTGTGACGGGGCCTCCTTCGCGCTCGGCGCCTTGGCCACCCTCACCGGCTTGGGCGCGTTCTCCTCCTTCGCCAGCAGCGGTGCCACCTCGCGGAACACCCGCCACTCCATCACCAGGTCTCGCTGCCCCTGCCCCGACTCCGCGAAGAACGAGGTCTCTCCCCGAGGCGTGGCGATGACCTCCTCCCAGTCCTCGGACGAGGTCAGCGGCGCGCTCTGTGGCTGAGTCGGCTCAGCGAGGTATGCGTCCTTCTCCTCCTCCGAACGAGGTCCCCTCGGCCCCATGTCCCAGGCGCGGGTGGGGCTCCAATCCACCTGATTGCCCGAGTTGGCCAGGGTCTTGTTCAGGCTCTTGGTGATGCGAAAAATCTGGAGCTTGCTCGACGTGGGTGTCTCGCGCCGGCCCACCACCATGTACCGGTGGAAGAAGCCCGAAATCTTCGAGCCTCCGAACTCCTGCCGCCAGTCCGTCTCCAGCACCATGCTGCCCTGGTCCTCGCGGAAGGGCAGCTGGTTGCGCGTGAAGAACTCCCGAACCTCCGGCCACATCTCCGCGAGCGGCCGGTCGTAGATGGCCTCCCGGTCCGGATAGTCCAGCGCGCCGCGGTGGGCCGTGCAACCCAACCAACCCAAGGACAGCAGCAACAACGTATACGTTATCTGACGCATCCACCCTCCGTGCCATGCAGGAAACGCGGGCAGGAGGGTGGAATATCGCCCCCGAGTCAGCGGAAGGACGCCAAGGTCTCCGCCTCGACTGCGAAGGGCTTCTTGCTGCCCTCCTTGCCCGGACCTCGCTCACCCACGCGGATGGCCGGCGCCGACGCGTTCACCGCGCCCACGTAGAACACCCCGTGGTAGCCCTCCGAGTTCGCCGAGTCCCACGTGTGCACGAAGTAGCGCTCGCCGTTGTCCTTGCCCTTCGCCTCGCGCACGCCGCAGTCCAGCCTGTCCCGCACGCCCTTCGAGTCCACCGAGCAGATCCACGCGGTGCCGGTGTCGTAGGCCATGTCCAACGCCACCACGTTCTCCAGCTTCTCCTTCAGGAGCAAGCCCATGGGCCGGTGCTGCTTGTTCCACGGCAGGCCCTTCTTGGTGCGCGAGTGGATGTTGCCCGACAGCACCACGTAGAAGCGCTGGGGCGCGGACTCCACCTGGTGGATGAGCGTGGCCGCCATCGCGTCCTCGCGCTGCTGCCCGTTCGCCTTCGGGTGGTCGAACACGACGACCTCCACGTCCAGGCCCCGCGAGCGCAACTGGCGCAACTGCTCCAGCATGTTCGCCATCGCCTCACTGCCACGGCCATCCGGATACGGGCTGCGCCAGAAGGGCGACTCCATCAGCTTCTGCCAGTCCTCCTCCCCGCCCTGGCTGTCCAGGAACGCATCCACCCGGCCCTGATTCTCCAGCGGCAACTCCAGCCCCACCGTCACGGGGATGCCCGCCACCGTCGACTGGCAGGAGGTCTGCGCCACGAAGCGCGGCACCTCGCGGGTGCCGTGCAGCTCGCCCAGCATCAGCACCGCGCCCGGCTTCGCCTGCTTGCCCAGGCCGATGATGGGCAGACCACACTCCATGGAAATCTGCGACGGCGCCTCCTTCGCGTTCGGCGCCTTGGCCACCTGCACCGGCTTGGGCGCGTTCTCCTCCTTCGCCAGCAGCGGTGCCACCTCGCGGAACACCCGCCACTCCATCAACAAGTCTCGTTGGCCCTGAGCCGACTCGATGAAGAGGTTCTCTCCGCGCGGCGCATCGATGACCTCCTCCCAGTCCTCGGCGGTGGTGAGGGGCTCGCTTCCTCCCGACGTCGGCGCGGCGTCAGTCTCGCTGCTCCGCATGAGGTGCCGCGAGGGGCTCCAGTCCAACTGCCTGCCAGCAGGGGACAGCGTCTTGTTCGAGCTCTTGGTGATGCGGAAAATCTGGAGCTTGCTCGACGTGGGCGTCTCGCGCCGGCCCACCACCATGTACCGGTGGAAGAAGCCCGAAATCTTCGAGCCTCCGAACTCCTGCCTCCACTCCGTCTGCAGCACCATGCTGCCCTTGTCCTCACGGAAGGGGAGCTGGTTGCGCGTGAAGTAGCCTTGCACCTCCGGCCACATCTCGGCGAGCGGCCGGTCGTAGATGGCCTCCCGGTCCGGAATCTCCAAGTCACTCCGGTGGGCCGAACAGCCCGCCAGGCTCCAGGCCAACAACACCACCGCATACAGTACCGAGCGCATCCACCCTCCGGATCTCACGTTCCCAGAATGGAACGCGACCTGGAGGGTGGCATATCGCCCCCGAATCAGCGCGAGGACGCGAGCGTCCCTGCCTCCTGCATGAAGGGACTCTTGCTGCCCTCCTTGCCCGGGCCCTGCTCACCCACGCGGATGGCCGGCGCCGACGCGTTCACCGCGCCCACGTAGAACACCCCGTGGTAGCCCTCCGAGTTCACCGAGTCCCACGTGTGCACGAAGTAGCGCTCGCCGTTGTCCTTGCCCTTCGCCTCGCGCACACCGCAGTCCAGCCTGTCCCGCACGCCCTTCGAATCCACCGAGCAGATCCACGTGGTGCCCGTGGCGTAGGCCATGTCCAGCGCCACCACTTCGTCCAGCTTCTCCTTCAGGAGAAGGCCCATGGGCCGGTGCTGGGGGTTCCAGGGCAGGCCCTTCTTGGTGCGCGAGTGGATGTTGCCCGACAGCACCACGTGGAAGCGCTGCGGGCTCGACTCCACCTGGAACGCCACCGTCGCCGCCATCGCGTCCTCGCGCTGCTGCCCGTTCGCCTTCGGGTGGTCGAACACGAAGATGTCCACATCCAGGCCCTGCGAGCGCAACTGACGCAGGTGCTCCAGCATGTTCGCCATCGCCGCGCTGCCACGACCGTCCGGATACGGGCTGCGCCAGAAGGGCGCCTCCATCAGCTTCAGCCAGTCCTCTTCCCCACCCTCGCTGTCCAGGAACGCATCCACCCGGCCCTGATTCTCCAGCGGCAGCTCCAGGCCCACCGTCACCGGCATGCCCGCCACCGTCGCCTGGCAGGCGGCCTGCGCCACGAACCGCGGCACCTCCTGCGTGCCATGCATCTCGCCCAGCAGCAGCACCGCGCCCGGCTTCGCCTGCTTGCCCAGGCCGATGATGGGCAGACCGCACTCCACCGCGAACTTCGACGGCGCTTCCTTCGCGTTCGGCGCCTTGGCCACCTGCACCGGCTTGGGCGCGTTCTCTTCCTTCGCCAGCACGGGCGCCACCTCTCGGAACACCCGCCACTCCATCACCATGTCGCGCTGGCCCTGCCCCGACTCGGCGAAGAACCCGTTCTCTCCCCGAGGGAACGCCAGCCGTTCCTCGGCGTCCTCGGCGCTCATCCCAGCGAGCGCCGGGTCGGCCCCGGGCCCCGCCAGACTCCGGCTCACCCCCCAGTCAATCTGGTTGCCCGGGGGCGACAGCGTCTTGTTCAGGCTCTTGGTGATGCGGAAAATCTGGAGCTTGCTCGACGTGGGCGTCTCGCGTCGGCCCACCACCATGTACCGGTGGAAGAAGCCCGAAATCTTCGAGCCTCCGAACTCCTGCCGCCACTCCGTCTCCAGCACCATGCTGCCCGTGTCCTCGCGGAAGGGCAGCTCGTTGCGCGTGAAGAACCCGCGCACCTCCGGCCACATCTCCGCGAGCGGCCGGTCATAGATGGCTTCCCGGTCCGGATAATCCAGCTCACTGCGATGGGCCGCGCAGCCCGTCACCATGAACGCACACGCCAAGACCACGACCCAGCGAACCATGCCGCCTCCAGGCAATCCCTGTCCGGAAGCCTAGAACGGCGGCACATGTCTCGCATATCGGACGGGGCAACCCCGCCCGCCTCCAGGGGTCAGGCCTGGACCTCGGAACCCTCATGGGCGGAGGCCCGCTCCCAGGGGCGGGTCCGGACGGCCTCGCGAATCCAGAGGATGTGGCGCCGCTCGTCCTCGCGGTGCCGTTCGATGAGCACACGCACGTCGGGGCTCCAGTCGAAGCGCAGCGCCAGGTCATAGGCCCGGTTGGAGAACTCCTCGTTGCCGAGCATGGCCACCAGCGCCGCCTCGGTGCCCATCATGCTGGACATCGCGGTGAGCCCCTTCATCGCCGCGCCCTTCAGGTCCGGCCGCAGGTCCACCGGTGCGCCACCGAAGTGGTGGATGAAGCCGTTGAGCTCCTGCACGTGGCGAAGGTGGTCGGCGCGGAACCCGCCGAGCCGCTCGCGGACCAGCGGCTCCGGGATTCGAGCGAGCGCCGCGTCGTACGCGCCCACCGCATCCGCGTCGAGCTGGGCCAGGCTCCGCAGTCGTGCCACCTCGGACTTCTCGGCCATGTCGACTTCCTCCGCGCCAGGGTCGCGTGCAATGTGAGAAGCCTCTTCCCGAAGGCCAACCCGTCCCGGAAGTCCCAGGTCCGTTTGCCCTGATGCCGGGCAGGCGGGCAGCGGCTCAGACTGGAGGCCGCGCCGGACGCAAGGCGGGCGCGGCGGAGCGGCGCGCTCCGCGGCGGTGCTGGAGGACGATGAGCTCCCCGAGCACGGCGCTCACCAGCAGCAGCGCGTTCGTCACCACGAAGACCCAGTTGCGCACCAGCACGCTGTAGACGGTGAAGCCCAGGGACGCCGTCATCTGTCCCACGAAGAGCCACTTGGAGACGCCCTGACTGGAGCCTGACTTCCACTGCTTGTGGATCTGCGTTCCCAGGGTCATCAACAGAACGAAGGAACTGAACCAGCCCACGGCCTCGGTGCCCATGCATCCTCCCGGATACAGATGCGCACGCGCTCGCTCGCCGTCAGCCAGGGCGGACCGCACTCGCGCGAAGCCATCGGTGACGGGGCGAGCCGGAAGGGGCCTGGTCGGCTGGTGACTCTCCGCGCCGAGCCCGCGCCCGCTCGACATTGCGACAGGCGCTCCGGATGCCAACCGTTGAGACGTGAACCGCTCCAACGCACGACTCCGCGCCTACCGTCGCAAGAAGGCCGTGGCTCGCAAGGCAAACGCTGGACGCCCGAGCCGCGCGGCGGCGGTGCCCCGGACGCCGAAGAAGCTGTTGGAGCGGATGGGTGCGCCCATGCTGGCGCGGCTCGCGCGGACCGAGGAAGCAGGAGATGACACCCATGTCTACGAGGTAGTGCGTGAGCGGCCCGCTCCCAGTGAGTCCAAGGCCGCCCACACGACACCTCGTCGCACGAAGCAGCGCGCGGCCTCCTCGCGGTCGACACGCACGGGGACCCGCCGTGCCACCGGAGAGCTGCGTGCACCCCGGGCGCAGGTCGCAAGGACGTCCGCACCCGAGCGCCGCGAGGAACCCGAGTCAGGGCTCGCGAAGCTCACCCACGGTGACCGCGTCCTCTTCCCTCGCACCGGGCTGACGAAGGCGGACGTCTTCGCCTACTACCGCGAGGTGGCGCCGCTGCTGGTGCCCATCCTCACGGACCGCCCCATCTCCGTGCAGCAGTGGCCCGCGGGAATCGCCGCCCCGGGCTTCTTCCGGCACGAGCTGTCTGGAACTCCCTCCTGGGTGCCCACGCTGAGCGTGCGCCATGTGGAGAAGTCCCTGCGACACGTGAATGTGAACGGCGAGGAGCCCCTGCTCTGGCTCGCCAACCAGTCCGCACTCACGTTGCACATGTGGCTGAGTCACGCGCCCAAGCTCTCGCAGCCGGACTTCCTCGCCATGGACCTGGACCCAGGCAAGGGGGGCTGGTCCGACGTGGTGACAGTGGCGCTCGCGCTCCGCGAGCTGCTCGAGGAGCAGGGCCTGGAGGGCTACCCGAAGACCTCCGGCAAGCGCGGCCTGCATGTCCTCATTCCACTGGCGCCGGGACACACCTACGCGAAGGTCCAGGCCCATGCGAACGCGCTGGCCCAGGCGCTGGAGGCCCGGCTGGGAGACCTGGCCACCACGGTGCGCGGCATCGAGGCGCGCAAGGGCCGGCTCTATCTGGACGCGGGACAGAACGCGCGCGGCAAGACGGTGGTCGCGCCCTACTCGCTTCGCGCTCGCGAGGCCGCGCCCTTCTCCGCGCCCCTGAAGTGGAGCGAGGTGACTCGGAGACTGGACCCCGCGCGCTTCAATCTCCGCACACTGAAGAAGCGCCTGGACGCCGTGGGGGACTTGTTCGCCCCCGCGCTGAAGCACCCGCGGCGGTTGCCTGACTGACGCCCGGTCGCCTGCCCTCCCTCGCACGTGAAGCGCTTCGGTGCACGCGCCCGAAGCGGGTGCTATGGCGACGCCACCATGGACTCCGCCACCGCATCCGGCACCGTGAAGCCGGCCGGCCCGCTCAAGGTCGCCCTCGCCTACTGCACGTGCTTCGTGTTGTGGGGCTCCACCTGGTCCGTGGTGAAGGTGGGCCTGGAGGACCTGCCGCCGCTGCGCTTCCTCGGCACTCGCATGCTGGTGGCGGGACTCTTCCTGCTGCCCTTCGCGCGCGCACGGGGACGGGTGGACGCACGCACCGGAGGGCGCATCGCCGCGCTGGGCCTGCTCCAGCTCGCCGTGCCCTTCGGCCTGCTCTTCTTCGCGCAGCAGTGGATTCCCTCGAGCTGGGCCGCGCTGCTGTTCTCCACCTTCCCCCTGTGGCTGCTGCTCATCGGGCGCGTGCTGATGCCGGACCAGCCCCTGACGCCGGGCAAGCTGCTCGCGGCGGGCCTGGGCGCGGTGGGCGTGGGAGTGCTCCACGCCTCGGGCGTCGAGGGCCTGGAGCTGTCTGGCAAGGTGCTGCTCGGCGTGGTGCTGACGCTGGTGGCCGTGGCCGTCATCGCCGTGGCCAACGTGCTGGCCCGGCGATACATGGCTCATGTCCCCGCGCAGATACTCGTGTTCGGCCAGACGCTCAGCAGCGCGGTGCCACTGCTCGCGCTCTCCTTCCTGCTGGAGTCGGGCTCGCCCGGAAACTGGACGCCGCGCGCGCTGGGCGCCGTCTTCTACCTGGCGGTGTTCGGCACGGCCTTCACGTACCTGTGCCTCTACTGGCTCCTGCCGCGCATCTCGCTCACTGCGCTGGGCGCGATGGCCCTGCTCGACACGCTGGTGGCGGTGGTGCTGGGCGTCGCCTTCCTCGGTGAGCCCTTCACCGTGTCGCTCGTCGTGGGCGGCACCCTCATCCTCGGGGGCGCCGCGCTGGCCAACGCGCTGCCGAAGGAAACCGCGCCTCGTCCCGCCGACGAGGGCACGTCTCACTGAACCACGGGCTCTACCGCGAGGCGTTCCGCGAGCGGTGCTCCTGAAGCCACGCACGGGCCTCGTCGAGCGTGTCCACGTAGCGCACGTCGAGCGGACGCCCACCGCTGAGCATGGAGCCCACCATCAGGCTCTTGGTGGTGGCCTTCTGCTCCAGCGCCGCGCCGATGTAGACGATGCCCAGGAACCAGTCCGCCTTCGCGTGGTCCACCAGGTAGCGGCGGGACTCCGGACTGAGCTGCGAGTCGGTGATGTCCGCCGCCAGGTAGAAGCGCCCGTCAGCGGACAGCGTCTTGTAGAGACCGCAGGACCAGCGCGAAGTGTCCTCGGTGATGGCCCCTCGGAAGCGCGCCCAGAGAATGTCCGGCGCTTCCAGCCACGCACGCTGCTCGCCGTGACTCCACTCCTGCTCCCAATCCCTTGCCATGAGACTCCCGCGATGAGGCCGGGCCCAGGATAGGCCCGGCCGCGCGCGGTTCCCAATGGCCCCGCGCTAGAAGCGCAGCGGCAACGCGAACGCTGTCCCGTTCTGCGTTCCTGTCCGGAAGCTCCGGGGTGCACCGATAACCATTGTTGGCGGGGTTCCACCCGAGCCCGGCACGAGCGCGAGGTCCTGCCCCACCTGTGCTCGCTCGGCGCCGTCGCCCACAATCGTGAAGTACGGCGAGAGCGCGCCGTTCAGGTTGGGCGCGCCTGCGTAGACGAACACGGCGCCACCACCATCCGAGGCCTCCGAGGCGCCCGGCGCGCTCACCACCAAATCAGGAACGTTGTCGCCCGACAGGTCCACGTTGCCCGCCAGCGCCGTGCCGAAGCCCACCGCGCGCGACTTGTGCACCAGCACCACCGGCGTCAGCCCATCTCCGAAGGCGCCCAGCACGAGCGGGCTGCCAGCGGCCTGCTTCTTCGCCATCTCCGTCGTGAGCTGCGCCTTGTCGAAGAGCAGGACGACGGGCTGGGTGACGCCGTTGAAAGGCACCGCGGTGGCGCTGATGGCCAGGAAGTCCCGCTGGTCCCCCGTCGTGCCGCCGGCGTTGGCCATGACCTTGCCCGCGCGGGTCATCGCCAGGCCCAGGCCGAGGTTGTTGAGCTGCACCTCGCTGTCGCCCGCGATGCGCCACACCGTCGCGGTGGTGCGACCGCCGCAGCGCCCACCGGCCGCGTTGTAGCCGAAGAGGATGGCCACGCCGGAGCGAGCGCCTTCCGCGTACCGCCACGCGAGGTCGTCGCAGCTGTCCCCGTTGATGTCCCCCAGCGACGTCGGCGCGCTCGTCTGGAGGGCCAGGGAGGGCCAGGAGTAGACCGAGTCACAGGTCATGGTGAGCTTCGTCAGCGAGGCATCGTCCGGAGCCCGGCCCAGGAACACCTCCATGCCCCTGTCGCGCAGCACGCCCACGTCCTCCTTGCCATCGCCATTGAAGTCGAAGCCGCCCACCAGTCCGCGACCCAGGGCCGAGCGCCTGCACTTCGCGTCCGTCTCCGGCGTGCAGGTGGGAATCAGCAGCGGCGCCCACACGCGATAGGCGGGCTTGAACGAGCCATCCGCCTGCCCCAGCGACACCAGCACGCCGCCCACGGACTGGGTGCCCGTGGTGAGGCACTCGGGTCGAACCGTCTGGTACGTCGACGCCAGCTCCGCGCTGTTGCTGGCTGGCACGACGAAGCCCTGCGCGCCCACCACCGAGTCCGGCCGACCATCGCCATTGAAGTCCGTGAAGGCCACGTCGATGCCCACCGTGCGGCCCGCCTTGTGCGGGGAAGGCGCGCCCTCCTCGACCACCACGGCGGGAGCGGCCCGGGCCACCTCGCGCACGTAGGCCCGGCCGATGGACATGGCGTCACCATCACCGTTGGCGCCCGCACCCGACCAGCCCGGCGCGCCCAGCAGCGCCACGGCCCCCTTGGGGCCCACCGCCACCGCCACCTGCTCGCCCACGCGCTCCACGCTGGGCTTCGCCGGCACGTTGGCGCTGGTGCGCGCCCACTCCGCCAGCGAGGCGCCGCCTCGGCGGAACAGCTCCACGCGGCCGGTGAAGGCCCCCTGCTCGGACGAGGAACGACCGGAGAAGGCCGCCAGCGAATCACCCTCGGCCAGGCGCCACACCGCCAGGCCCGAGCCCAGGGTGTCCGACTTCGCCGCGCCATTGAGCGCCGTCAGCGACTTGTTGATGACCGCGCCTCGGGTCAGCGTCGACAGGGGATACACCAGCACCTTGCCGCCGAAGCGCAGCGTGGTGCCGCCCGGCCCGGGAGGCGCGGCATACGGCGCGCCCAGCACCAGCTCCGGACCCGGCGTGCCGTCCACGTCGAGCACCGCGAAGCTGCGTCCCGCGACGACACCCGCCGTGTCCCCGTAGATGCGCGCGAAGGCCTCCTCGCGCTTCACCTGGGGCGGCGTGATGGCCGGGTCACCCGTGGGCGCGTAGGCGCTCAAATCGAACAGCAGCGCGCCTCCCGAGTCCGCGCCGGAGCGCACGCCGCCGCTGGCGGTCAGGTCCGGCGAGTCCGCGCGGTCCGCCACCGCCATCAGCAGGGGTGGACGCGTGTCGTCTCCGGCGATGGCGGCCAGGCGCCACGTGCCCTCATTGGAGTCCGCGAGGTTCGCGGGCAGCACGTACACATCCGGGCTCGCCCTGAAGCGAATCCCCTCGGAGCGCGCGAAGAAGACGGAGATGGCCACCTGCGTGCCGGAGACGGCGCCTTCCGCGGTGTAGCGGGACACGCGGCTGAGCGCGGCGATGTCCAGGCGCCCGTCCTTGTTGAAGTCCGCCGTCACCAGCGCGCGGCCCAGGTCGGAGCCGGTGCGCG
The DNA here is from genome assembly GCF_013372595.1 of Myxococcus sp. AM011. Lineage (NCBI taxonomy): Bacteria > Pseudomonadati > Myxococcota > Myxococcia > Myxococcales > Myxococcaceae > Myxococcus > Myxococcus sp. AM011. The sequence continues at coordinate 32,522 of NZ_JABXEM010000057.1, read as the reverse complement.
CCATGGGCACGCCCGCGGGCGACAGGTCCGAGCCACCCAGGCGGATGGTGGGCAGGTCCGGCACCGGCGCGCTCGGCGTGGCCAGGTAGATGTCCACGGTGCCGCGCGCGCGGATGGTGTTGCTGGGCGCCAGGTCTCCCGCGGGAGAGCCCACCACCAGGTCCACCTTGCCGTCGCCATCCATGTCGGCCACGGACAGGCCCGCGCCGAACGCGGCATCCCTCAAGAGGCCGGCGAGCTGCAAGCGCAGCGGCGCGGGCGCTCCACCCTTGAAGGTGTAGAGGTACACCGCGCCCGCGTTGCTCGTGGCCACGTCGGCGCCCGGCGAGGACACCACCAGCTCCGCGCGTCCGTCACCGTCCAAGTCACCCGCGGCCAGCGCGTCACCGAACTGCGCGGTGTCCGTGTCGCCCGTGAGCACCCACAGCGGCTGGGCCTCCAGGCCCCCACTGCCGCCCTTGTAGATGAACACGGCGCCGCCCGTGGGCCGGCCCATGTCGCTCTCGCGCTGGCCCACCGCGAGGTCCAGCGTGCCGTCACCATCGAAGTCCGCCGTCACCAGGGTGGCGGCATCCGTGAGCCGGCCATGCGCCAGGCCCGGCCGCGTCAGCTCGTCCAGCACCACCACCGTCACCGACGCCTTGTCACCGGTGAACGGGTCGGCCGCCTCGAGCACCGCCGCGCCCGTGTCGCCCGCCAGGAAGCCGATGCGTCCGGCGGCAATCGTCCCGGGGCCCGACACCTTCGTCCACACCACCCTGTCACTGCCACCGCGCGTGGCCAGCGGCACGGAGGAGCCCGAGGGCACCGCGAGGAACGCGGGCGCGCCGTTGAGCCGGGCCGTCTTGCTCACCTCGTACTGGAGGATGGCCTCGTCGCCCGTCTGCGAGTCGAGCACGGTGATGAGGTCCAGCCCCTCGGTGGGGCCCGCCGTGTAGAGGCCGTCGGCGGAGAGCGTGCCGCCGGAGAGGCTCTGCGTCAGGTTGTACCGGGCGGAGCCCAGGAGGCCCTTCGCCGCCACCTGGAAGGACGTGCCCGGCCGAAGCTGCGCGCGCGCCGGCGCGACGTCGAAGAGCGCCGTCACCTCCAGCGTGGTGCGGGCGTCCCCCTCGCAGCGGGCGTCCTCCACCACCAGCGTGTCGGTGCCCGGGGTGTGCCCCGCGATGAAGCGCTGCGCTCGCAGCTCACCGGACGAGCCTCCCTCCTCCAGCCGGTAGCGATACTGCCCGCTGCCACCAGAGGCGATGAGGGACACCGGACTGCCCACGCGAACGCGAGGGGGCTCGGCGCGCAGGGTCAGCGGAGCGCGGCCCGTGCACTGGTCCACCTCCGGGGGTGGTTCGTTCTCACGCGCGGGGTCCAGGTCGTCCGAGCAGGCCGTGACGAGGAGCGCGAGGAGGGGGGCCGCGCGAGGGAATCGAATCATGGTGTGCCTCGAGGGGAGTCAGGCGGGTGCGACGGAGGGCTTCAGGGCTTCGCGCCGGACGCGGCCCAGCGCTGGATGAGGGAGATGAGCTGAGGGTCCAACGGACCATCCGCGGGCATGCGCTGATCTCTCACCGAGGCGGTGATGAGGGGCGCATTCTCCTTCCACAACTCGTACGTGTTGAGCGCCCGGCCGGGGCCGGTGGAATGGCACTTCTCGCAGCGCGACAGGTAGATGGGCTGGATGTCCGTCGCCCAGCTCAACGCCACCGTGCTCACGGGCTGGTAGTCGAACGGCACCAGGCGCCTGGCCTCGGTGCCATCCAGGAAGCGCGCCACCACGCCGAGCGCCTGACGACCGGCCTCCAGGCCCGCGAAGGAGTACGGCTTCGGGGTGCCGTCCGGCTCCTGGCCTCCCAGGCTGTACACCGGTCCTTCGCCCGTGGCGGGGAACTCCACGCCGCCCACCTGGAAGACGACGGCTTCGGGATTCACGCCGGTGGGCATCACCGCGCGCACCACCAGCCCGTCCTCCACCACCTGCATGCCCTGATGCAGTCCCGTCACGCGCGGCGCCGGAGAGCGGCTCACCGCCACCGTCTCGCCGCCGAGCTGCACCCACGCACAGCCGCTCTCGTCCGCGGACAGGAAGCGGAACTCGCGCGTGTCGATGCCCTGCGCGAGGCCCCACTCGTTCGCGTCCGCGTCGTACAGGAGCAGCGCGTCGCTCGACTTCACCCACAGGAAGCGGCCCGACGCGAGCAACTGCACCGGCCGCTGCGGCAGGGACACCCGACGCCAACCCTCTCGCGGCCGGCGCAGCAGGCCCTGGTTGGTGAGCAGCCACAGCTCTCCGGCGGTGCCCAGTCCCGGGCCCAGTCCGGCCAGCGACTCCACGACCTCGCCCTCTTCGAGCGGAGCGCCCGCCTCGCGCACGTCGAAGTGCACCAGGCTGGTGGCCACCGCGACGTGCAGCTTGCCGTCTCGCAGGAACCACACGCCCGCGGAGCCCTCGGCCGTCGGGGCCGCCGCCAGCGCGGTGATTCCGGTGAGCGCCTCGCCCTTCACCTTCAGCGCGGACAGCGTGCCGTCGCGAAGCTGGAACAGGCCCGTGGGATGCGCCAGCCACACCGCGCCGTCCGCGGACTGCGTCGTCGCGGTGATGCCCAGGCCCAGCGCGTCACGCCACGGCGGGGAGATGAGCCACCCCGACTCGGCGAGGAAGAGGCCGTTCCGAGCCTCCACCAGCGCGCTGTGCGGCCCCATGCGGAACACGGCGTTGACCGTGCCCAGCTCGGCGCTGTTGCCCGGGTGGGGCGCGAGCGCTCCCAGCGAGCCGTCCAGCCGGATGCGGACGACGGTGCCGGTGGTGTTGGCGAAGATGCCGCCACCGGACTGGTCCGCGAAGCCCGGGGCCGACGCCAGCGCCGTCTTCGACCGGACCTCGACGGGCCGGAAGGAGACGGGCCGAGGCCGGTCCAACGGGAGGGATTCGTCGCCGCACGCGGTGAGGAGGACGGCGGCGCAGAGAGGAAGGAGACGAAGAAGAACGGGGGCGGCGGACCGCCCCTCGTCCATCTCCCGGGGGGCTCGGGGATGGGTGCGCATGCGGCTCAGGCGAGGATGGGGCGAAGGGGATTCACGCGGGTGATGCTGTAGTCCAGGCCCGCCGACGCCAGCACCGTGGCGATGATGTGCTCGGGGAAGATGTTCTCACCCCGGGGGTCGAGCGCGCCGGTGCGCAGGTCGAACGTGCCCGGCGACATGCCGATGTCCCCGCTCTTGCCGAAGACGTAGTTGTGCTTCACGCCCGCGCCCATGAGCATGCAGGAGTTGGAGATGTGGTGGTCTCTGCCGCCCGCGCTGTTGATGAGCGGCGTGCGGGAGAACTCGGAGAACACCATGATGGTGGTGTGGTCCATGAACGTCCCGCCCGACGGGTGACCGCTGGCGCGCAGGTCGGCCACCAGGCTGGCCAGCGCGTCGAAGCCGCGGCGCTGGTTGTTCGCGTGGGTGAGCTGGGTGCCGAAGTGCGTGTCCAGGCCGCCGGTGAGGTTGATGGTGAGGCACTGGGCGATGCCCCGCTTGAGCGCGGTGCCCACCATGGCGGCACGGCCCGCCTCGGTGTCGTACCGGCCGCTCTGGTCCAGGCCGTAGGCGGCCCGGACGGCCGCCATCTCCGGGGTGTTGAGCTCGAACTTGAACGACTCCTCGAGCTTCTGGGCCATCACCTGCTGCATCTGGTCCCGGCTGTTCTGGTACGTGGTGCCCACGCCGCGAGCGCCGTAGGCGGCCTCCTCGCAGGTGATGGGCTGGCCCCGGAAGTCGACCAGTTGCTTCTCGATTTCGCTGTCCAGCATCTGCGAGCTGGGCTTGAGCGTGAGCAGCAGGTCGTCCTTGCGGCTGACGCGCAGCGCGTTGGCGTAGCCGGGGTAGCGGTCGTTGTACGACTCCACGTTGAACGCGATGTTGGAGATGGGCACGCGGGGCTTCATCTGCCCCACGATTTCCGTCGCCGTGGAGGAGCCGCGCGCCGCGCTGCCGATGGGCATCTTCCCGGTGAGGAAGTAGCGGTAGCCCACCTCGTGGCCCAGCGTGTTCATGTTGATGCCGCGCACCACCGTCATCAGGTCGAAGTGCTCCGACAGCTTGCCCACCGCGGGCCCGAAGTCGATGTTGGACCGGCCCACGCCCGACTTCTCCGGGCGCAGGGGGATGGCGGAGAAGCGCGCATCGTTGATGAGGTTGTAGCCCGGCAGGATGCGCGTCTCCGCCGCGCGGTCCGCGGTGAATTCGTCCGGGTCCTTCGGGTCGAAGGCGAGCAGTTGGTCCCACCCGCCGTTGAAGTACACGAAGACGAAGCAGCGGTCGGCCGGGGCCAGCGAGGCCGCCTGCGCGAAGGAACGGAAGGGCAGTCCACCCAGCAGCGTGGAGCCCATGAAGCCGGCCGCGGCCTTGAGGAAGGTGCGGCGCTCGGGACGGTGGTTCTCGTCGAGGCGATTCTTCTTCATCGAAGTCACTCCGAGCTTCAGTAGGTGATGAACCGCGAGTCGGTCAGCATGGCGATGCACGTCACCGCCAACGCGTCCGCGCGCCGCTTGGCAGTCTCCGCCCGGGCCGAGGCCTGGGTGAAGAAGCCGGCCCACTTCGTCAGCTCCTCGCCTTCCAGGGGCGCACCCCAGAAGCGCAGGGAGTTGTAGACGAGGAACTCTCGCACCTGCGCATCCGTCAGCTTGCGCAGGTCATCCCAGGTGCCCGGCAGCGTGCGCGACAGCGTCCGCTTGGAGGCATCCGCCTGCTTCACCTCATCCGCCGCCTGGGCGATGCACACGAAGCGCGCGCCATCCTCCAGGAACTTGGCGAACACCAGGTTGGGCTCGGTGTTCTCGCTGGAGACGAGGGCGAAGTCGGCGCGGCCCAGGGACGAGGCGCGCGCGTCGATGCCGTCGCCACCGTTCACCCAGCGGCGGCCGACGGCCTCCAGGATGGCGGCGTCGAGCTGGGAGACGGTGAGGCGGCGCGGGGCCCGGCCCACGCTACCGCCCTGCTCTTCCGGGTCCGGCAGCGGGTCGAAGTCCCCGGGCTGGTGGGGGTTGGCGACAGGTTCGAGCTGCCCGTCCAGGGTGGGACCGGGCTTCTCTTCCGAGGACTTGTTGCAGCCGGCGCTCAGCGCGAGCAACGCGGCGGTCAGGAGCACGCGGCGCATCAGTCAATCCTCCGGTAGGCGTCGGTCGTCACCACGCGCTCGATGAGCGCCTTGAAGCGGTGACCATTCTTCGCGAAGTCGCTGGCCAGCGGCGCCAGGTACATCCGCTGCTCCTCGGCCGTCATCGGGCGGCCCAGGAACTCGTTCCACACGCGCTTCACCGTGCAGCGCTCCAGCTCGCCGGACTGGTACATGCGCTCGACGAGCAGGCGCGGGCCCGCCTCGATGTTCTGCTCCTCGTCGGCCGTGCGGTACAGGTACGTCTTGAGCATGCCGAGGCTGCTGGCGCCGTCACCGTCATACGCCTGCATCACGTACTGGGAGCACTCGCCGCCGCAGTTGGTGTCGCCGTTGATGGCGCAGTCGCGGCACTTCGGGTCGAAGCGCGGGAACTGGTCCGGGGGCAGGAACTGCGCGGCGCGCTCGGCGTAGCGGCCCCAGTGGGCGCCGGTGGGCTCGATGGTGGCGTGGCAGTAGTTGCAGCCGCAGCGCTTGGCCAGGTTGTTCTCGCGGTTGCAGGCATCCTCGGGGTTGGGCAGGGAGGCCTCCGAGCCCGGCACGAAGGTCTTGCAGAGGAACGCCTCGTAGAACTCGGCGACGCGGGCCCGGTGGGTCGGGAACCGGTAGAGGAACCCGGGCGTCGTCAGCACGCCGGAGTGTGACTCATCCCGGGTGTATTCCTTCCAGTTCGCCATGTCGTTGTAGGCGATGGCCGGAATCGACTCCAGCGCCGCCGGAGCGGTGGCGCTGAACACGCCCACGCCCTGACGCTTCCGGTAGAACTCCGACAGCGTGCCGTTCACGAACGAGCGGCGCGTGGTGAGGATGTTGTAGTAGGGCTCGTCGCGGCGGACGACCGACTCGGCGATGCGCAGCGGCTCCTCGTTGAAGGCGGTCACCCGCGAGTCGTGCACGTTGCGCACGTAGAGCGGGTCCGTCGTCGCGCCGATGGCCGGCACGCCGCAGCGGCGCATGCCCTCGCCGCAGCCGCAGCTGCGGTCATTGGCGAAGCGGGCCGTCTCGCAGGACTCACGCGTCCAGGGATTCTGGTCGCGCTCCTGGGCCTCGACGGCGCACACCTTCACCGTCGTCGGCGCGCCCTCGGGGGCCCAGTAGCCGGCGGGCTTCGTCACGAAGCCCTCGCGCTGGATGCAGCCGCGCACCGGGGCGTAGGCGCCCTTGACGTTGTTGTTGAGGTTGAGGTCCAGCGTGCAGCGCTTGAGCGTCAGGAGGTTCGGCTTGGTCTCGGGAGTCGGATGGTCGAAGGACACCACGAAGCCGTTGGCGTCCGTCGCCTCCACCGTCAGCGCGGCGCCAGGCTTGCCGGGAGCCTTGTCAGGCGTGCACAGATACGACTTCACGGTCGCCGCGGCGCCGCGGTTGTCGCAGAAGTAGCGGTACTTCCCCCAGGCGTTGGACGCGGGCAGCGCGGCGAGCTCGGCGCAGGTCGTCACCGCGTTGCTGGTCGCGACCGCCAGCTCCGGGCAGCTGTAGTAGTTGGTGTCGTAGTCGTAGCTGACGGGCATGGGCACGCCCATGTCGTCGGTGCACTTGGTGCGCGGCACGGCCGTGAGCGGCGCGGCGTGCGGGTCCTGCATCGTCGTCAAGCAGCTGCTCTGCTCGATGTCGGAGTTGCAGGACTGACCGTTGACGCCTCGCAGCGCCGTGGACGGATTGTTCGCGAAGCCGAAGGCGGCGGTGGTGCCGTTGCCTCCCAGCCGTGAGTTGCCGTTGTCGAAGATGCTCGCGCTGATGTTCGAGCGGAGGAGAGCGCGGTGGAAGTTGCGCACGCGCGCGTAGAACGACTCGTCATTCATCATGGCGCGGACGTCCTCTTCGGACACCGAGCCCTTCGCCTGGACAGCCTTGTACTCGTCCCAAGTGGGCGGCCGACCGAGCAGGTCGAGCGTCAGCTGCCGCAGATGTCTTTCGGGGCGGACCTTCGCGACGGGCGCGCAAACAGCGGCCTCATCGGCGGAGGCTGGCAGAGCCAGGAACAAGGCGGCGCCAGCCAGGGTGGCAAGGCAACGCTTGCGGAGCACGGGGAACCTCCGTGGAGGGGGGGGTCGGGGGCGACCGTAACTGAGTATGCAAGAATTACCGGGAGAAGATCCAGCCGGCCTAACAGAATCCTTCATCCGACATGTCGGCACAACAATGTATCGCTACTGTGTCGGTTGCATCGGCGGACGTGTCGCGGGAGATAGGGGCGCATGTCGAACGCCACCTCTGCTCCGCTTCAGCCCCGAGTGAGTGACCGGGCTTTTTATGTCTTCACCGGTGTCGTCTCCGCGGCGGCATTGGCATTCATCGCGTGGATCTTGATGGGCCGACGCAGCGGTGTGGAGGGCGTGGACTTGCGCTTCCTGCCGGCCGTCAACGCGAGCCTGAACGCGACGGCGGCGGCGCTGCTCATCGCCGGTTGGGTGGCCATCAAGCGTGGCGCGCGGCGCGTGCACCAGTACCTGATGGTGGCGGCCTTCGTGGCGTCGGCGCTGTTCCTGGTCTGCTATCTCACCTACCACTACGTGCACGGCGACACGCGCTACGTGGGGGACTGGCGGGGGCTGTACCTGTGCATCCTGGCCAGCCACGTGTTGCTGTCGATGGGTGTCGTTCCCCTGGCGCTGGTGGCCTTCTACTTCGCGTGGCGCAAGGAGTTCCCCCGGCACCGCAAGGTGACGCGGTGGCTGGCGCCCATCTGGGTGTACGTGTCGGTGACGGGCGTGGTGGTGTACTTCATGCTGCGCGGCGGCCTGACGTCCCTGTAGCGCCGCTCAAGGCAGCTCGCCACGGAGCCAGCGCTCGAAGGCGTCGAACGTCTCCTGGGCGCCCTTCATCACGCGGTCATCGAAGGTCGGGTCGGCCGCGTCCACGGACGCACGCGTGAGCACTTCGCCAAACGCGCGCCACCGGGGGCCCACGTCGTCTCCGTAGGCGCGGAAGAAGACGAAGTCGCCCGCGGGGGCGCCCTCGAAGTGGCGGCGCAGGTGCCGGAGGATGAGCTGGCCTCCGAGCGTGGCGCCCTCCAGCACGTAGCAACCTCCGAGCGCCTCGGGCAGTCCCGTCAGCGGCGGTGGCTCCGGGCACTTCGGCAGCCGCGCGAGCGAGGGCGTGTCATGCCCGAGCCCACGCAGGTCCTCCTCCAGCCACGGCACCTTCACCCGCTCGCGCATGAGCAGGTCGGGCAGCGCCAGGTCCAGCACGGTGGTGAGTCGCGCCTCCACGGGGAGATGGAAGCCGTGGAGCGCCTCCAGATGGCGGCGATAGCCTTCGAGCGTCAGCCCGGGCTCCAGCAGGCGCACAGCGGACTCGGCGCGCTCGTGGTGGGGGCGGGTCTCCGTCTTGAGTCGCTGCGGCAGGGACACGGTGAAACCAACATGGCCTCACCCAGGCGCGGAGGGAATGGCTAAATCCCAACGGGGACCAGAGGGAGCCCCTGTCAGGAACGTGGGGAGGCGGCCGACCGGGGGCGCCATGCGAATCCTGACGTTGGACGAAGTACCGAGTCATAGTTGGCCTTATCAATCCGCCGCGCCGCGAGGTGGCACTCAGACCGTGTGGTTTCCCCTGCTGCGCGGCACGGTGGACGCGCTGCCGGATGAAGTCTCCGCGCTGCTGGTGCTCTCCGACCTCCAGGGCGTGGCCCCGCATGCGCTCCAGGACGGCGCGGTGGCGCTGCTCGGAGAGGTGCTCGCGGACGAGCTGGCCATCCTCGGGGAGTTGGGCGAGCTGCCGATGCCGGGAACCAGCGGCGTGGTGCTCGCGGGGGACCTGTACTCGGACGTGAATGCGAACGTGCGCGGAGCCTCCGGTGACGTGCGCGCCGTGTGGCAAGCCTTCGCGGAGCACTTCCGCTGGGTGGTGGGCGTGGCCGGCAACCACGACACGTTCGGCGGCGCGCGCGAGCAGGCCCGCTTCCAGCAGCGCCCCGGCATCCACCTGCTCGACGGAGACGTGGTGGACCTGGAAGGCCTCCGCGTGGGGGGCGTGGGCGGCATCATCGGCAACGCGGACAAGCCGGGGCGGCGCGACGAGGCGGAGCACTTGCGACAGCTCGGCGCGACGCTGCGCGAGTCACCGGAGCTGCTGGTGCTGCATCAGGGGCCGGACGTCGAGGGCACGCGCCTGCGCGGCAGTCCCGTCATCCGGGAGTGCGTCAGCAAGCGCAAGGGACTGCTGGTGGTCTGCGGCCATGCCCACTGGGTCACCCCGCTCGCCACCCTCCAAGGCGACGTCCAGGTGCTCAACGTGGACAGCCGCGCCGTGCTGCTCGAACGCGCTCGGGCTTCGGCTTGAGCGCGGCGGTCCCCGGTCTCACTGCCCCGGGAACCGGCTTCACTCCGGACAGCGACTCAGCGACAGAAGCCGTCGGACCGGCAGGTCGCGGGAGACGAGCAGGAGAGGCCCGTGCCGATGCAGCTCGGCTGACAAAAACCGCTGCCCGTGCCGTCGCTGTAGCAGAGGTAGCCCGAGCGGCAGTCGCCCCGGCCAGTGCCCACCTCGCGAGAGCAACTGTCCAGACAGTTCTTCAGGCCCGACGTACTCACGACATAGCACTTGGAGCCCGTGGGGCACGCCGCCGCGTTGCACACCAGGGAGCAGTAGCCGCCAGGGAAGTTCGTGTTGCAGAACCCTCCCGGGCAGTCGAAGTCACCCCCGCATGATGCGCCCACGTCCAGCGTCGGGTCATCGTCGATGGGCGCCAGCGGGAGCAGGTCGAAGCTGATGTTCGGTGTGGAGGCACCGGTCTCCACGTCGAGGGGTTCGAAGGAGTCGATGTTGCGCCAGAAGCCCGTGCGTTCTCCGTCCTCGAACAGCTCGCCGTCCTCGTCGTCGTCGATGGTCGCCAGCACGTAGTAGGTCCTGGGCGCCAGCGCGAGGGAGTAGGCATAGCCGCGCGACGCGCGCGCCACGGTGATGGCCTCGTCGGCCGCCTCCCACTCGCCCGACACCGCGTCCTGCCAGACGAAGGCGACCACCGCATCCAAATCGCTCGACGACCCCACGCCAATCTTCAGCGCCACCGTCGCGGAGCCCGCGGCGCCGGAGCCCACGAGATTGAGCGTCACCACGTAGTCCCCGTCCGTCAGTCCCGCCGTGTTCACCGCCACGTCCAGCGCCGTCGAGCCGAACGCGGGCACCGTCTTGGTGCTCCCTCCTGGGAAGGTCACCGCGGACTGCTGGGGGCCCGAGACGGTGGCCGTCACCACGAGGTTGCCTCCCTGATTGCCTCCCACGTTGCTCAGCGTGAGCTGCTGCGTCGCGCTCTGCTGGAAGAAGAGCGTGGTCGTCGACACACTCAGCTTGGGCAGCTCCAGCGAGGGGTCCGTGCTCTGGATGCGGCGCAGCGCCGCCTGCGCGTTGATGAGCCCCGCGCCACAGCCACCCGTGCACTGCGCGGCGGGAATCGGCGTCGCGGTGGCCTTCAGCGCGCTCTCCGCCTGGGCCGACGTGAGGTCCGCGGTCAGCTTGGCCGCCGTCGCCGCCATCAGCGCCACCACGCCGGCCACGTGCGGCGACGCCATGCTGGTGCCCTGGGAGAAGGCATACGCGGGCTGCCGGTTGTCATCCAGCACGGTGGACAACACGCCGTCCGCGTACCCGTCGCCGTTGAGGTCCTCGCGCATCTCTCCACCGGAGGCCACCACGTCCACGCGCGCGCCGTAGTTGGAGAAGCTGCTGCGGCGGCCCGACAGGCCCGTGGACCCCACGCAGATGACGTTCTCCTGATTGCACGGCGTGCTGTTGGAGGCGTCCACGTTCTCGTTGCCCGCGGCGACGACGATGATGGCGCCACGCGCGACGGCGGCGTCGATGGCGTCCTGGTAGAGCGCCTGCGGCGGCGCGGTGCCACCCAGGCTCATGTTCACCACCTTGGCGGCCCTGGCCGGGCTCTGGGAGATGCCGGGCACCGTGCCACCGGTGGCCCAGGCGATGGCCGCCGCGATGTCGAAGCTGTTGCCACCCTTGGTGCCCAGCACGCGCACCGGAAGAAGCTGCGCGTTCCAGGCCACGCCCGCGACACCGGTGCCGTTGTTCGTCACCGCCGCCACGGTGCCCGCCACGTGCGAGCCATGCCACGACGAGCCGCCCTGTGGCTCATCGCCACCTTCGTCCAAGGGGTTCGGGTCACGGCCGTTGCCGTCACCCGCGTTGGTCGGGTCGGCAATCATGTCGTAGCCCTGCACCACATGGGCGTTGAGGTCCGGGTGCGAGACGATGCCGGTGTCGATGACCGCCACCACCACACCGTCGGCGCCCGACTCGATGTCCCACGCGGCCGGCAGGTTGATGGTGGGGTAGTGCCACTGCAGGCCGTAGCCCTTGTCGTCGGGGACGGCCGTCTTGTACATGCGCAGGTTGCGGTCCGTGAAGCGCACGCCCGGCACCGCCGCGAGCCTCGACACCAGCTCGCGCGTCTCGCCCGCCGTCACCGCGTGGCCGTCCTCCGCCTCGAAGCCCACCAGGTGCAGGTGCTCGCTCGCGTAGCCCTTGTGCACCGCGCGGTAGCCGGGGAGCGCCGTGGCGGACAGCACGCGCTCGGGGGACACGCCCGACTCCTCGAAGCGGACGACGACGTCACCGGGAATCGTCGCGTCTTCCTGGGGGATGCGAGCGAGCGGCGGAGGCCCCAGCGGCGCGGGGATGATGGGCAGGCCCGGGTCTGTCTGCTCCAGCGCCGCGCGACGCACCCGCAGCTCCTTCGTACCGCGGAGCTGCTCCTTCAGTCTCGCCAGCACGCCCTTGCCAAAGGGAAGGTGGGTGGCCCGGGAGACGCCTCCCTCGGAAGACTGCTCGTTGCTGCGGAACGGCGTGAGCGTCCCCGCGACGGTGCCGGAGTCCGCATCTGGACCATCGCCGGACTCGTCACACGACGTGGCCGAGAGCAGCAACAATCCAACGAGCAATAGACGACGCATTCGAGAGAACCCCCTCCTGAAGATAGCGGGGGGGACCCTAACACCGGGAGTGCATGCCGACGTGGATTCTCAGCTCGCTTGCGCCACCCCGCCGCCGCCCTCCGTGTCATCGCCAACGTTCTCCTCGGACTCGTCCTCCAGCGCGTCCACGCCGCCCGGCACACCGTCCACGTAGGTGACGACATTGCCCGGCATCGCGGGCACACGCGGCCCCGGCGTCACCACGCCCGTGAGATTGAGCGGGTCCACGCCAGAGAGCTGCACGCGCACGCCGGAGGGAGGCTGCCGCCGCACCGCGCGCGCCATGTCCACCGCCTCCGGTAGGGCGAACTGCTCACCGACGAACCCCGCCACGAAGCGTCCACCCCGCACCTCGCCGCGCGCCTCCATGCGTCGGTAGACGAACAGCAGCTCACGCCACGTGGGCGCCAGCGCCTCGCGCATCACCAAATCCCGCCAGACGATGCCGTAGCGCTGGAGGAACAGGCGCGCCAGCGAGTCCATCACCTCGTCGGACGTCTTCGGCTCCGCGGGCGCCAGCAGGCTCCAGCGTCCAGGCCCTCCGCGCTGCAGCAGCTTCTGCCGCTTGCGATGCGCCGGGCTCTGGAGCACGCGCAGGTTCTGCACCGCGTCCGCCGTCACCAGGCCGCGCGCCACCAACTCCCACAGCGCGTCCTCGATTTCCGCCGGCAGCCGTCGCGCTCGGGACACCAGGTCCTGGAAGAAGCACGCCCCCCGTCGCTCCAGCACCGCCACCACGTCCTTCGCTGCCGCACTGAGGTCCGGTGGCGTCCACACGTCCCCATCCGCGAGCACCGCGTGAGGCCGCGCCGCCGCGAGCATCCACTCCAGGTCCTCGCGCAGCGTGAAGGTCAGCGGAGCGTTGCGCGTGGGCGAGGCACGCGAGCGCGTGGGCGCGGGCACCTCCGGCTCCGGTGGCAACACGGGCGCGCCACGACGAGGTCCCGGCACGGGCTTCGGCTGGTCCTTCATCGTCAGTCGGCCCCAGGCCACCTCGCCCGCGTAGCAGGCCCGCTCCAGCATGTCCGGCGTGTAGCCCCGCATGCGCGCGGGCAGGAGGAAGCGCTCCCACGCGGAGGCCGGCGCCTCGTAGCCCTGGAGCAACCGCACCGCCTTGATGAGTCCCGTGGAGCCGCGCAGCGCGTCCACGTCCTCCATGTGGTGCCATCGGAAGAGGAAGCGCATGAAGTCGCGCCCGCTCAGCGGCTCGATTTCCCGGCGCAGCCGCCCCACCGTCATCCGGTGGATGCGCTGGAGCAGGCGACGGTCGCACCACTCCAGGGGCAGCGCCTCTCCCGGCGCGAGCGGCGTCTCCAGCGGACGGAAGCGGCCCCGCAGCACGGTGCCCTGCATCTCCAGCTGATGCATCGCAGCGTTGACCTCGTCCTCGCTCAACACGCACAGGCGCGAAAGCTCCGCCACCGTGGTGGGGCCCACGTTCTCCATCCGTCCCCGCACCACCTGGAGCACCGCGGCCTCGCGCTCCACCGGCCGGTCATGCGCGAGCACCGGCAACGGCGGCTGCGTCACCCCCTCTGGGAACAGCACTCGCACCGCGCTGCCCCGCTCGGCCGCGACGAGGAAGCGCCCGGCGGGCAGGTCCAGCCACGCCACCCGGCCCTGCTCGAACAGCGGAGTCGCCAGTCCCTTCGGAATCTCCGAGTCCCGCACGAGCACCCACTGGAGGAGCATGTCATGCAGCTCGTCCTCGTCGCGCATCGGCGGCGCGGCGTCCTCCACCACCGTGGCGATGGCCGTCGCGTCCAGCGCGCCGAAGGCCGCCGCGTCCTCTGCCGGCAGCGCGCGTCGCAAGGCCACGTTGCGCACGCGGCGCTCCTCGGCCGGCGCGTCATCCAGGAAGGTGTACGGCTGGCTGTGAATCATCGCGTGCGCGAAGACGCTCGGCTCCGGCACGTCGCGGGCCTCCAGACGGATGCGGCCGTCCTTCATCTGGCGGAGCACCTCGCGCAGGCCCTCCACGTCCATGGCTTCGTGCAGACAGTCGTCCATCGTCTGCTTCACCAACGGATGGTCCGGCAGCTCCACGTCGCCGCCGCCGTGATTGTCCTGACAGCCCACCTGCGCCGGGAAGACGGCGGCCAGCAGGTCCTCGCTGCGCGCGCGCTGGAGGTTGGGCGCCACGCGCTTGCCTCCCATCATCCGGTTGAGCGCCAGCGCCCGCGTGGCCACCCAGCGGAAGCGCGTGCCGAACAACGGCGACTGGAGCACCGCCTGGACCAGCACCTCTTCCACCTGGTCCGGGTGCAGGAAGTCGAAGATGTCCGCCAGCGGGAAGGAGTGCTGCTCGCCCAGGGAAAGGAGGATGCCGTCCTCCGTCGCCGCCGCCTGCAGCTCGAAGTCGAACGAGCGGCAGAAGCGCTTGCGCAGCGCCATTCCCCAGGCCCGGTTGATGCGACTGCCGAAGGGCGCGTGGATGATGAGCTGCATGCCGCCCGCTTCATCGAAGAAGCGCTCGGCCACCACGAGGTGATTGCTGGGCACCGCGTCCAGCATCTTCTTGCCCAGCCGCAGGTAGCCCAGCAGCGCATCCACCGCGGGCGGCGGCATGCGCAGCTCCTGCTCCAGGAAGCGGGCCGCGTCGTCGCGGTTGAGCAGCTCGTCGCGCAGTCGGCCGACCTGGAGCGACAGCTCGTCCGTGCGTCCCGGTGCCTCGCCGCGCCAGAAAGGAACGTTGGGCGCGGCGCCGCGCGCGTCCTCCACCATCACCGTGCTGCCCATCACCCGCTGAATGCGCCACGCGGTGCTGCCCAGGAGGAAGACGTCTCCGGGCGACGACTCCACCGCGAAGTCCTCGTCCAGCGTGCCCACCACCTTGCCCTCCGGCTCGGCGGTGACGCTGAAGGTGAAGGTGTCCGGAATGGCGCCGCCGTTGGTGAGCGCGGTGATGCGCACGCCGCGCCGACCCTTGAGGCGCTGATTCACCCGGTCGCGGTGCAGGTGGATGCCCGCGCGGCCACGCCGGTCGGCGATGCCCTCCGACAGCACCTCCAGCACGCCCTGGTACTCCTCCCACGTCAGGTCGCGGTACGGATACGCGCGCTGGAAGAGGCTGAAGAGGGCGCGCTCGTCCCACTCCTCGCACGCGCACGCGGCCACCACCTGCTGAGCGAGTACGTCCAGCGGCTTCTGGGGAATGCGCACCGCGTCCAGGTCGCCCTCGCGCACGGCGTTGAGGAGCGCGGCGCACTCCATCAGTTCATCGCGCGTCATCGCGAAGATGATGCCCTTGGAGATGGCCGCCTTGTGGTGGCCCGCGCGGCCCACGCGCTGGAGCAGCACGGAGATGGCCTTCGTGGTGCCCAACTGGACGACGAGGTCCACGTTGCCCACGTCGATACCGAGCTCCAGTGATGCGGTAGCCACCATGACGCGCAGTCGGCCGTCCTTGAGCTTCTCCTCCGCCGCCAGCCGGATTTCGCGCGACATGCTGCCGTGGTGGGCCGCTACGAGGCCTTCACCCAGTCGCTCGCCCAAATCATGCGCCACGCGCTCCGCCATCTTCCGCGTGTTGACGAAGATGAGCGTGGTGCGGTGCTCACCCGCCAGCGTCACGAGGCGGTCATAGACCTGGCCCCACATCTCGTGGCTCGCCAGCGAGGACAGCTCCGCGTCGGGAATCTCCAGCTTCAAGTCCCACGGGCGCAGGTGGCCCACCTCCACCTTGCGGCACTCGCGGTGGGACGCGCCGGTGAGGAAGCCGGCGATGGCATCCAGCGGCTTCTGCGTCGCGGACAGGCCGATGAGCTGCGGACGCGTCTCGGTGAGCGCCTTCAATCGCTCCATGGACAGCGTGAAGTGGCTGCCCCGCTTGTCGCGTGCGAGCGCGTGAATCTCGTCGACGATGACGGTGCGCACGCCGCGCAACGTGGCGCGGGCGCGCTCGGCGGTGAGGTAGAGGTAGAGCGACTCTGGCGTGGTGATGAGGATGTGCGGCGGACGGCGCACCATCTGCGCGCGCTCGGACGCGGGTGTGTCACCGCTGCGCACCTGCACGCGCAGCTCGCCTGGCGTGTAGCCTTCCGCGCGGGCTCGCGAGAGCAGCTCCTCCAGCGGCTGGAGCAGGTTCTTCTGCACGTCGTTGCCCAGCGCCTTGAGGGGCGAGACGTAGAGGACCTGGGTGCGATCTTCCAGGTTCCGCTCCAGCGCCAGCCGGAACAGCGAGTCGAGCGCGGCGAGGAACGCGGTGAGCGTCTTGCCGCTGCCCGTGGGCGCGGCGATGAGCACGTCCTGGCCGGCCTGGATGAGCGGCCAGCCCTCCACCTGGGGACGCGTGGGCTCGCCGAGTCGCTCGGCGAACCAGCGGCGGACCACCGGGTGGAAGTTCGCCAGCGCCGGGTGCGCGGCGCACTCGGCGGCGAAGTCGAGACTGATTTGCGGGGGCATGCGCACCTCTCCGCAAGAAGCCTGAACACAGGTACAGGCGGGCGTCAACGCGCGCGTGGAGCAGAAGGAGCCGCTCCTACATGCCCCACTTGGGTGCTCCCTCAGCGGACGGCCCGAGAAGACAATCCAAACGGGGCTCCAAGGTGAGCACGGAGTGGCATTCGGCTATTGCTTGTCAGCCCTTCAAGCGCACGCCTACCATTCCGCTTCCCCCTCACCACCTGATTTCGTCGGCATGGGCTTCCGCCACCGACCGAGGTTCTCGCGATGACGCTACAGGAGTGCGTGGCGAAGCTCGTCTATACCGCCGCGCTGGCGACGCTCGGCGTGGGGTTCGGCTTCCTGTTCTACAACGAGTTCACCAGGGTCTGGCTCGACAAGAACCTCTACATCGGCAAGTTCGAGCTCGTAGACATGGGGGAGGAGAAATCCAGCGAAGCGAAGTCCTTCCCACGACTGGTGGCCACCTACCACAAGACCTTGCTGTACCTGCTGCGCCAGGAGGCGCAACGATTGACTACCGCCCAAAGCGGTTCCTCGGCTGCCGGGAACGTGGCGGGAAATACACCCCTGCCAGACTCCACCTTCCTGCCCAAGGAGGTTGATCCTCTCAACATCGCCGCCAGCAAGTTTTCCGAGGTTGAACTCACCATCCAGGGCGTCAACGTCACACAGTTGCTGGCCAAGATTCGTCAATGGGTCAGCACACCCAACGAACTCGTGGGAACCGTGCAGAAGAGTAGCAGTGGGGTGCGGGTGGAGGTGAATTGGAAACAGGGGCCATCGCGAACGGCCGCCGGTCACCCCATCGATGGCCAGACGCTGAACGTCTCCGGGCAGCCCGATATCGAGAAGGCGGCGTTCCACGTTGCATGCGGCCTCATCTGGGCGCAGGGGGCGACAAGCGCGGAGGACCTGGCAGCGGTGTCCCGTGCCGAGTTCTGTGGTTGGGCCGAGGGATGGACAACCTACATTGATCTTCGCGAGAGGAGCGCCACGTTGAGCGGGCTCGGCGCGGACAGCATCGAAACGATGAAGAAGCTCCGGGCCTTCTTGAACCGGATGGTGGATGGCTCGGCGACCTTCCCCGAGGTCTATCGCCTCCGAGCAGATGTCATCGAGCTGCTTCCTCCGGAACAGAAGACCGAGCAGGACCTGGCCCAGGCCCAGGGCGACCGGACGAAGTACGCCCTCATGAAGACCCAGACACCGTCGGCCAAGGCCGCGCTGGCCGCGAGGAAGACCGGACACGAGGCCTTCAAGGTCATGGCCCAGGCGCGTCCCGCGCTGCGTCTCCAGGGCGACGCGATCATCGACCCACTGTCGGACACCTGGAAACAGGTGATGAAGTCCACCCGAAGCGAGCCCTTCACCATCAGCCGCGCTACCGGATCCCTCTCGATACCCATCATTGACGACCCCCAAGACCGCAAGGCGTACCAGACCGCATTCGCCGTCGCCCCCAACATCATCATGACGGTGGGGCACAAGATTCCGCGCGAGATGCTCGGACACGAATCCCCCGTCTCCCTGCCAGCACAGTCCTGGGAGTTCACCTTCGACGACAACGCCAGAAGCCCCATGGAACACGTCCATCACGTCACAAGGATTCTCTTCGCGGTCGACAATACTCCCGGGTATGGTGGTCTTTCCTTCGCCCTGCTCGAAATCGCAAGCCACGACTCGTTGCAGCACCCCTACGTGAAGCTGGAGTGGAACAAGGACGCGGTCAGGGCCCACCTCGAAAAGTATGTCTATGTCGTCGGGTATCCTGTGTCGGGCGGTAATTTGCCTCAAGGATTCATCGACCCTCTCCTGGGTAACGAGTTCAGCACCAAGCGACTGATGCCAGGTCGGCTGCTGTCGTTCACGCCGCAGCGTGGACTTGAGCACCGACAAGTCCGAAAGCTGGTCAGCGATATCAGCACCACGCATGGTGTCTCGGGCGCGCCACTCGTGGACATGGAGAGTGACACGGTCCTGGGACTCCATATCGAGGGGCTATGGAAGGAGAACGAGGGCAAGTTCGCCTACGCCTTCGCGATGCCGGACTTGCTCGACATCCTTCCAGAGTCCGTGCTGCAGATAATCAAGCCCGGCACCATCCGTGACATCCCGACCCAACTCGGTCAGGCGTCACCCTGAGCTTCGGCTTCGTGAGGAAGCCGTGTCTCCATGATTGGGACACGGCCTCTTCTGGAGAAGCGCCTCACGGCGTCGCCGCGAACACAGCGCGCTGGTGGGCGGGGCGTGGGGTCGTCCCGCTCATGAAGTCAGGCAGGCATCCCCAGCTCTGAAGGTCTTCGGACACCGTCGTGCAAAGCCACCCCACCGAGCAGGAGCGCAGGTCCTGTGGGTCGCAGCTCGAAAAACACGCGCTACCCGTGGGCCCGCCCAGGCCGCAGACCTGGCCCGAGGAGCAGCTCTCCGAGCGCCAGGAGTCACAGGCCGACGCGCAGAACCGTCCCGCGCGTCCCGCCCTCCCCCTGACGATGCAGTTCTCCTCCTCCGAGCACGGCTTCGCGTCGGAGCACTCGTCCACGACGAGGTCCAGACACTGGAAGCCTCCTCCATTGAGCGGCGCGCATTGCCCGCCCTCGGAGCATCCCTGCTTTCGGCAATCAGGGAGGCAGGCGGCGCCACTGGAGCTCTCCTCGCAGGTATGTCCATCCGGGCAGCCTCCCGGCTCTCCCGGCACACAGAGAGCTCCGCAGCGGTGATTGATGCAGTACAGGTCCTCCTCACAGGCCTCCGCGCGACTCGTCGGCAACCGACTACACGATTCTCCCGCGCGACGAGTTCCCGCCTGGAGACACCTGCGAATCACCGGGCCCGGAACTCCTCCCGCGGCGACGCGGCAAACGAATCCGTCAGAGCACTGTGAGTCATCCTCACAATCGCTGGCCGCGCACTGGAAGGCGCCCTCTTTGTAATCGATGACGCACCCCTCCCCCTCTGGGCAATCCCCGTCGGTCGCGCACTCCCCACAGCGGAAGGCCCCTCCATCCGTCAGGGAGCAGTCCAGCAGTTCACCCGGACGCGAGGCCCGGCTCTCATCCAGAAGCGTCGCGACCTGTTGAGCCCGGTGGCCATCCTCTTCTTGGATGGGAGTAAGAGAGGTCCTCGTGACTTCTGGCCTGGCGTCCGCGACTCGCGTGCTCGTGTTGACGTAGGTCATCGACACGGCTGAGACGCCCTCGGCCGCGTCCTGGTGGACTCCCAGGGCCCGAGTGGCTGAATAGCTCTCGGAACGCGGCTCCTTCGGCATGCCCGCGACACACGCCGTTGCCGTGACGGCCCCACAGGTTCCTGATTCAACCGACACCAGCATCCAGAGGCCGTTGACCAGGAAATAGGAAAGCAACGCGACCCCGACAAAGACGCCCCCAGGAACAGCGATGCGCCCTAGCATGGGCCACAGCAAAAGCCGGTGCTGCCATTGGGCAGGCACGTGCAGGGATAGCAACAGGCCACTTCACGGCTCTGCGCATAAGCAGTGCCCGCCCCCAACGCGGCGGCGGTACCAACAATCATCACCCAACGACGCAGTCGAGCACTGAGAGTCGCCATTTCATATCTCCCTCTTGCGTGGCATCCTGGGAACCCCTTCCCTGGATGTTTGGACAACCAAAGCAACACAGCAGATAGCCCGTCCCTCGACCCAAGGCATTACCTCTCAGGAGGTACGACCGGAGCCCTCCCAAACCAGCGCGTCTTCGGAAAACGAGCCCAAGTAGCGCGGAGAGGGCAGCGCACGGAGTCGCGGAAAGGAGGCATTCTCGCGGGGAGCGGCAAGCCCGAGTGCGGCGAAGCGGGTCGGCCCTGACAACGGAACATCTGTCATCGCGACCGACAACGTCAGCTCACGCATGCATGGCCCCCCGAAGAAGCAGGTCCACGATACCCATGTCGCGGAATACGTCTCTCCCTCCACGGGGGTAGAAACCGGCCCGAACGGGGCTCCGCCCTCCCAGACCGGGCGACTGCACCGTTAAGCTGGGGACATGCGTACGCCCTTCCTCCCGTGGCTCGTCGTCGCGGCCTTGAGTCTCGGAGCCGCTCCTCCAGAGAAGGCCGAGGCGGAACCCCTCACCACGCGCATCCAACGCGCCTCCGAGTACGCCCGGTCTGGAAATGACGTAGAGGCCCAGAAGGAACTCGCACTGGCGCTCAAGGAAGCCCCCAAGGATGCGAGCGCCCTCTTCGTCCAGACGTGCGTGTTCCTGGAACAAGGCGCGCTACCCAAGGCGGAGCAATCCCTGAAGCGGCTTCGCGCGGTCGCCGCGAAGGACCCGGAGGTCGTCATCCTCGCGTCCCTGGTGGACCAGCGCCGCCGCCAGCCGAAGCTCGATTGGCATGCCGCCTTCCTTCGCGCCTGGGCCCAGGCAGGGCGCCCCCACTTCGCCGAGAGCCGCCTCTTGCTGGAGCCGCCAACCTCGTCCAGCGATGGCAAGATTGAGGTCGAAGCCGCCTGGGAACGCATCGAAGCCGTGGATGTCCGCCTCATCCTCGCGCTCTCGGGAAACGTGCTCGGAGGCCCTGCCCTGGAGTGGCTCGCCACGCACCTCGACGACGTGAAGGACCCCATCCTCCTACGCGCCGCGTTCGAGCACTTCCTGACCGCCGGGCCACAACATCCCGAGGCGCTCGCGAAGGCACGCGCCACGCTCAAGCCACGCCTCCAAAAACTCGCCGCCGAGGCTCCCCAGGAAATGCAACTCCGGTTGCTCCTGCTCCTGGGAGACACCGACCCGAAAGCGCCCTTCACTCCGGAAGAACTCGCCGAACTGGAGCGCATCGCCGACCTCGCTGACTATCGGACCGCCTCGACTCTCTCGATGTACACCGAGGCCATGCGGCTCCTGACGCTGGCGAAGGTCTCCCGCCCCCAGGCCCGTGCCTTCTCCGCCTTCGTGGGAGAGCTGGCGCTCACCGGTCCCTACCGCCTCACCCAGCGAGCACTCGTCTTGGACACGCTCCCGGCCGCGGACCGTGAGCGACTGGGCCACGTGCTGTCCTCCATTGGCGAGCGCATCGTCGAAGAGACCACGCTCGTGGAGTATCTGGTGGGCCTGCGCATGGTGATTCAGGGCGTGGAAATGCTCAACGACCCGAAGCGACGGGAGAACGTCGGCGCGGCACAGCGCCATGCCTTCAAGCTCGCGCGCGTGACCCAGCCCCAGGACATGGACCTGTGGCCCCTCCCCTCACTCCAGCGAGCGTGGACCACCGCGTCGCTCGAGAACGAGCGGGAGCACCTGCGAGCCTTCCTCACGCCTTGAGCGAAGAGCGCTTCACGCCCCCGGCGCGGGAACGGCCTCACCCACCGGCGCCAGGGCCATCCGGCTCCAGACGATGCGGTACGTCGCCGCCGTGCCGTCGAAGGCGATGGGCTCCACCAACACGTGCCCTGCACCCGCGACGCGCAGCGACTCCGCCAGGAAGCCCGCGGAGAAGTACGGGTTGTCCGCCGCCACGTCCTTCATCCACAGCGTGGCGGAGCCCTCGGCGGACTCCTCCACCCGCACCTCGTTGAAGTTGTTGCCGGCCCTCACGTTGTAGGGCACCCGCTCCAGCGTCCTCATGGGCCCCAGCCGCGTGACGAGCGACAGGCTGGCCCGCCCCACCGGTGTCTGCCGGAACCCCTGCAGATAACGCGCGCCCAGCGCCAGCCAGGCGTCCTTCGCCGGCAGCGACGGGAAGATGTCCTGCACGGCCACCCGCAGGAACGCGCGCCACTGCTCCAGGGAGTAGGCCGGTCGCAACCGCTCCGACAAGTCCAGGCCCACCCCCTTCAGCCGCTGGCGCCCCTCCTTCGTCAGGTAGGGACCCAGGGCCCTCACGAAGAGGGCCTCGACGGACTGCGCGAAGATGAGCTTCTCGGGCGACATGACGGAAAGGTGGCAATGGCCCCCCGCAACGGCGAGCCATTCGGCATTTCAAACGTCAGCTGGTCATCATCATCCCCGGGGCAGCCGCACCGTGAAGGTCGTCCCACCGTACGCACTGGACTCCACCGTCACCTCGCCGCCATGGGCGAGCAGAATCTGTCGGGTGATGTACAGACCCAGCCCCAACCCCGAGGACGCCACCGCCTCGTTCTGCACGGCCCGCGAGCCTCGACGCCATGCGGCGAAGATGTGGGGCAGCTCCTCCGGAGGAATCGGCGGCCCGCCGTTGTGGACGCGCAACACCACTTCCCGCTCACCCGCATCGCCCCACATCCGCACAGGACTGTCCACAGGACTGTACTTCAGCGCATTCGCCAGCAGGTTGCTGAACGCCTGCTCCAGCCGGTCCAAATCCCACGCGCCGCGCCCATCCCCGAGCACCTCCAGCACCAGCATCCGGCCAGGGTGGCTGGCGCGCATCTCCTCCAGCGTGCGCCGCGCCACGTCGAAGACGTCGCAGTCCGAGGCCACCACCGGGACACCACCGCCCAGCCGCGAGCGAGCGAAGTCCAGTAGCTGGCGAATCATCCGGTCCATCCGGTCCGCGCTGGTGAGGATGCGCTCGGTGAGCGAGGACTGACGCTCGTCCAGGTTGCCCTTCCGCTTGAGCTGCTGCGCGGACATGGACATGGCGTTGAGCGGATTGCGCAGGTCATGCCCGAGCATCCCGATGAACTGCTCGCGGAACTCCTCTTCGCTGCGCTCCTCGGTGACGTCCCGCGAGGTCGCCATCAGCGCGGCCACCTTGCCGTCCCCGTCCAGCGTGGGGGACAGCGTGAAGTCGAAGTGCCGGGGCCCCTGGTCCGTCGACAGCGTGACGGCGCCGCGTTGGACTTGTCCGGTGCGCAGCGCCACTTCCATTAGCCGGATGAAGGGCGCGAGCGACGGGTCCTTCGCATCCCGCGCGCCCAGCGACTCACCCGAGACGAGGGCCTCGTGGCTGCCGCGCGCCGCGTACGCCGCCTGGTTGGCGAACAGCAGACGTCCCGTCGCGTCAAACAGCGCGATGGGGTCCGCCGCGGACGCCATGGCCATGTCGAGCAAGCGTCGCTGACGCTCCACCTCTTGCGACAGCGCGTGGACCTCGCGCTCGGCGCGGCGCAGCCGCAGCAGGGCGTGGACCTGGGCGACCAGCTCCTCGGGGTCCACCGGGGCCACCAGGTAGCCATCCGCGCCGTGCTCCAGGCCATGAGCCCGGTCGCCCGGCCCCACCGCCTGTGCGGACAGATGCAGGACGAGCATGCCCCGGGTGCGGGGGGAGAGCTTCAGCCGGCGACAGACTTCCAGCCCGCTGATGTCCGGCAGTCGGACGTCCAGGATGGCCAGGTCGGTGTGCTCATCCGCGAGGGCCAGCGCCTCGCCACCGGAACCGGCTTCCACGACCTGGAAGCCCGCGAGCCCCAACACCCGGCTCGTGACATAGCGACTGGCGACATCGTCATTGACGTTGAGGATGACCGGAGAGGAGGAAGGACTCATGAAGTACGGGGCAGAGGTACTCCTTCGTACCCGCCGGCCCTCGGTCGCGCCACATCCATCGCCACCCACGGGCGCTTCCTTACAGGCCGGGCGGACGGCCCATGGAAGCCCCGTCCGTCGGGAAGACGCGCGGGACGCTAACGGCCGGAGGCGATTCGCGATAGGGAGGACCTCATGCGCCCTCCCTGTCGCCCGCTGCCCGCGGATGGCCGCTTTCTCCAGGCCATCGCTCCCACGCCTCTCGTTCCCGTCCGGCTGGACCCGGAGGGGCCCACCATCTGGTGCAAGCTGGAGTTCCTCAACCCCAGTGGCTCCACGAAGGACCGCATCGCGCGCTACATGTTGGAGAAGGCCTGGCGCATGGGCGAGCTGCAGCCCGGCGGCGAGGTGGTGGAGGCGTCCAGCGGCTCGACGAGCATCGCGCTCGCGCTGGCGAGCGCACAGATGGGCGTGCGCTTCACCGCGGTGATGCCCGAGGGAGTCACCGACGAGCGCGTGCTCACCATCCGCGCCTACGGCGGCGACGTGGTGCTGGTGCCGAGAGCGGAGGGCGTGCGTGGCGCCATCGCCAAGGCCGAGGAGATTGCCCGGGAGCGCAAGGCCTTCGCGCCCCGCCAGTTCGAGAACCCGGACAACGCCGAGGCGCACCGCGTGTGGACGGGGCAGGAAATCTTGTCCCAGATTCCGGGCGGCCTGGTGCACGGCGTGGTGAGCGGCGTGGGCACGGGCGGCACGGTGGTGGGGCTGTACCAGGCGTTCGCGGAAGCGGGCTGTCCGGTGACGGCCTTCATCGCGCGTCCCATCGCGGGGCTCGGCTGCGACATCGAATGTTGCAGCTTCAGTCCGCGCGTGCCCGGCGTCGTCGACGGCATGTCCAAGCTGTACCGCGACTCGGACATGCCGGGGCGCGTGGAGCTGGACGTGTCGGACGAGGAGGCCATGTGCACCGCGCGCGCCCTCATCCGCCGAGGCTTCCCCGTGGGTCCGTCCTCCGGCCTCAACTACGTGGCGGCCGTGGAGGCCGCGCGGCGACTGGGTCCCGGCTCGCAGGTGGTGACGGTGTTCCCGGACCGGATGGAGCGCTACTTCTCCACCGAGCTGATTCTGGGCCGGCCCGCGCCCGTGCGCGTCGCCTGACGCACACTCACGCAAAGGGCGCCGGTGTGACGACACTCCACCGGCCCTCGCGGACGAGCAGGCATGCTCCTCAACCGATGTCTGGTTCACGCTGAGCGTGCATCCACGTGCGCGGCGTCCGGGGCCATGCTAGAAGCCAGCTCCGTGCTCACACGCATCTGGCTGTGCCTCAGCCTGTTGCTGTTCGCCCCGACGGAGGGTGGCCTGTGGATGGCCATCGCCGACGCGACGGAGACCGTGTGCGCGCAGCGTTGCCCGGATGACGATGCGAGCGGTCAGTGCGCGCCGGACTGCGCGGACTGCACCTGCTGCGGCCATGTGCGCTCCATCGCCGCGCCCGTCTCCCCTCCCTCGCTGCTCCTGGAAGGACCCCGGCCGCGTCTCGTCCTTTGGGATGAGGCCGCGCCCGCCTCGGCGGACCTGGACGACATCCTCCACGTCCCCAAAGCCCTCCTCGCCTGAGGCTGCGTCCGTCTCTTCGCGCGAGCGATTCCAGGTGAGGTGCGTCCACGGCGGTACCGGGACACCTCGCGCCTGACGCTCGCTTCCCTTTCGCGAGGTCTTCTTCCGTGTTCAATCCTTCCGCGACGGTGGCCCTCGGGCTCACCGCCGCCCTGGTCTGGCCCTGCGCCAGCACCGCTTCACCTTCCGAGCTGTCCTTCCAACAAGCCCTGGCCCTGGCCCGCGAACGCGCTCCCGCGTTGCTGGACGCCGAGGGCCGCGTCGCCGAGGCACAAGGAGCCGTCGCCGGCGCCTCGCCCTGGCTGCGTGACAACCCCACCCTCAACGCCGAGATAGGCCCGCGCAGGCAGGAAGATGGCGCGCGCGGCCTCCAGCTCTCACTCGGGCTCGCGCAGCCCTTCGAGTTGGGAGGCAAGCAGGGCGCCCGAAGAGAGTCCGCGCGCGCGGGCCTCGCCCGGGAAGGCGCCGAGCAGCAGGACGCCGAGCGGCGGGTGCTCGGTGAAGTGGCCGCGTCGTTCCTGCGCGCGCTCTACGCCCGGGAGTTCTCCCGGCTGATGCGCGACACGGAGGAGGCCGCGAAGAACCTGGCCAGCTCCGCGAGCAAGCGCTTCGATGCGGGCGACGTGCCCGTGGTGGACGTCAACGTGGCGCGCGTGGCGCTGGCTCGGGCCCACGCGGCTGTCGTCGTGGCCGAAGGCGAGGAGGCCGCGTTGCTGAGCGAGCTGCGCGCCTGGCTCGGACTGTCCCTCCAGGAGCCGCTCGCGGTGAGCGGCGCGCTCCGGGAGCTCTCCTCCCTGCCGGTGGCCGCGCCCACCAATACCTCCGAGCGCGCGGATGTTCGCGCCCTGGAGTCGGCGCTCGCCCAGGCCGAGGCGGAGCTGCGACTGGGACGCGCGGAGGCACTGCCCGACTTGAGCGTGGGCGTGCGCTACGAGAAGGAGGTGAACGAGACAGCGTGGCTCGGCACCCTGAGTGTTCCGCTGCCCGTGTTCTCCCGGGGCCAGGAAGCGAAGGTGACGGGAGAGGCCCGCGTGAGAAGGCTGCGCACCCTGCTGGAGGCCGCGCGCCGCACGCGCGATGCCCAGGTGGAAGCCGCCCGCATCCGAGACATGCGGCGTCAGCAGGCGCTGGAGGTGCTGGAGAAAGAGGCCCTGCCGCTGCTGGACGAGAACGAGTCGCTCTCACGCAGGTCCTACGACGCCGGGGAGATGGACCTCGCGGGGTTGCTCCTCGTCCGCCGTGAAACGCTCGAGACGCGCGTGGCGCTGCTCGACAGTCACCTCCAGGCCGCGCTCGCCCGAGTGCAGCTCGCCGTCGAAACAGGAGTCCTGCCATGAAGCCCTCTCATCTGCTCCTGTCCGCCCTCGTCGCACTCTCCGCCTGCAAGTCCGACAAGCCGGAGCACGAAGACGAGCACGCGCACGAAGAAGGCGCCGAGCCCAAGGGACATGACGAAGGACACGACGAGTCCCACGTCCACATCGCGCCGGAGATGCTGCGCGACTTGCGAGTCACCACCGCGCCCGCGTCGGCGAGGCCCGGTGGAGAGAGCGTCACCGCGCTGGGTGAGCTGATGTTCAGCGAGGACGCCTACGCGGAGGTGGCGTCTCCCATCTCCGCCCGGGTGGGCACCGTCTTCGTCACCACCGGCCAGGAGGTGAAGGAGGGCGAGAAGCTGGCGGAGCTGCGCAGCCCCGAGCTGGGCAAGGCCCGCGCCGCGCTCCAGTCCGCGAAGGCCCGCGCCACCGCCGCCAGGCAGACGGCCGAGCGCAAGCGCGCGCTCGCCGCCGAGCGAATCGTCGCGCAGAAGGACGTGCAGACCGCGGAAGTCGAAGCCGCGGGCGCGGAGGCGGAGGTCGCCGCGGCCCGAGCGGAGCTGGCGGCCCTGGGCGCGAGCGAGGACGACTTGCGTCAGGGCGCGGGCACGCCGGGCTTCATCTTGCGCTCGCCCATCTCCGGCACCGTCATCGAGCGCGACGCGAGGATGGGACAGATGGCGGACGCGGAGCATCCGCTCTTCCGCATCG
Source organism: Myxococcus sp. AM011 (assembly GCF_013372595.1). Classification (NCBI taxonomy): domain Bacteria; kingdom Pseudomonadati; phylum Myxococcota; class Myxococcia; order Myxococcales; family Myxococcaceae; genus Myxococcus; species Myxococcus sp. AM011. The sequence goes on along the minus strand of NZ_JABXEM010000057.1, from coordinate 4,987 downwards.
GCGATTTGGGCTCGCTGTGGCTCATCGTCCACGCCTTCGAGCGCGACGCGGTGCGCATCCAGAAGGACGCCGAGGCGCGCGTCACCTTCGCCGCCTTCCCGGGCAAGGAATTGACGGCGCGGGTGGGCCACGTGGGGCAGCGCGTGGATGCGTCCTCGCGCACCATCCCCGTGAGGCTGGTGCTGGAGAATCGCGAGGGCCTGCTCAAGCCGGGCATGTCCGCCACCGCGTCCATTCCGCTCGGCAGCCCGGATGGCACCATCACCACCGTGCCCACCGCCTCGCTCCAGCGACTGGAGAACGGCTGGGTGGCCTTCCTGCCCACCGGAGAGCGCGGCTCCTTCGAGCGGCGCGAGGTGGGACGCGGCCGCACGCTGGGAGACCACGTGGAGGTGCTCTCCGGCCTGAAGGTCGGCGAGCAGGTGGTGGTGGACGGCGCCTTCCTCCTCAAGGCGGAAGTCGAGAAGTCCGCCGGCGGAGGTGAAGACCATGGCCACTGAGCCCACGTCTTCCCTGGTGGGGCGCATCCTGCGCACGTCCTTCGCGCGGCCTGGCCTCACCGTGGTGCTGGCCCTGGCGCTGTCCGCCTTCGGCGCGGTGGCGCTCCACGGGCTTCGCCGCGACGTCTTCCCGGACCTGTCCGCCCCCATCTTCAACGTCATCGTCCAGAACGCCGCCATGGGCGCGGAGGAGCTGGAGACGGCGGTGGCCATTCCCATGGAAGTCGCCCTGGCGGGCCTGCCCGACGTGCGCCGCATCCGCTCCACGTCGCAGCTGGGCGTCACGCAAGTCACGGTGGAGTTCGAGCCGGACGCGGACTACTTCCGCAGCCGTCAGTACGTCGCCGAGCGCGTGGCCCAGGCACAGGGCGAGCTGCCGCCCGGCACGGACGCGCCCCTCGTCTCCAGCCTCACCGGCCGGCTCAATGAAGTCTTCGAGTTCACCCTGGAGGCGGAGCCCGGCGCGGCGGACCTCATGGCGCTGCGGGACTTGGCCGAGTTCGAGGTGAAGAACCGGCTGCTCGCCGTGCCCGGTGTCGCGGGCGTGGAGCGGCTGGGCGGCTACCTGCGGCAGTTCCAGGTGCTGTTGGACCCGGACCAGATGGTGGCGCGCGGCATCAGCCTCAACGAGGTGGAGCACGCGCTGGAGGGCGCCAACCTCAACGCGTCCGGCGGCTTCGTGGTGCAGGGCCCCATGGAGTGGACGGTGCGAGCGATTGGCCGTGCACAGACGGTGGAGGACCTGAACAGCACGGTGGTGGCGTTGCGAGCGGGCACGCCCGTGTTGCTCGCGGACGTGGCCGACGTGCGCGAAGGCCCCGCGCTGCGCCGGGGAATCGCGCACCGCCTCAAGGGCGAGGTGGTGAGCTGCCGCGTCATCAAGCAGTTCGGCGCGGACACGCAGCGGGTGGCCGCGGGCGTGCGCGAGGCCATCAAGGAGCTGGAGCAGTCGATGCCCAAGGGCGTGCAGTTGCGCGTCGTCTATGACCAGTCGGTGCTGGTGGACGAGGCGCTGGGGGGCGTCAGCCGGGCCATCCTGCTGGGCGCGCTGCTGGTGGTGCTGGTGCTGTTCGCGCTCTTGGGAGACTGGCGCGCCGCGCTCATCGTCACCCTCACCCTGCCCTTGTCACTGGCGCTGGCGGGCATCCTCCTGAAGCTCGCCGGCATCGGCATCAACACCATGACGCTGGGCGGGCTCGCCATCGCCGTGGGCCTGCTGGTGGACGCGGCCATCATCGTCACCGAGAACATCATCCATGACCTGCGCGAGGGCGCGGGCCGCAAGTCCGTGCGCGACGAGGCGCTGGCCGCGTCGCTGGAGGTGGGGCGTCCCATCGCCTTCGCCACCCTCATCGTCGTGTCCGTGTTCATCCCGCTGTTCGCCATGACGGGAATCGAGGGGCGCATGTACCAGCCCCTCGCCGCCGCCGTGGTGGCGTGTCTGGCCGCATCACTGGCGCTGGCGCTCACGCTGGTGCCCGTGGCCTCGTCGCTCCTGCTCAAGGCCCCGCGTCCGGGACAGCCCGAGGACGTGTGGCTCATCCGCAAGCTCAAGTCGGCCTACGCGCCGATGTTGGACACGTGCATGCGCAGGGCGGGCCTCGTGCGGCTGGTGGCGCTCGCCATCACCGTGCCGGCGCTGGGTCTCGCCTTCGCGGTGGGCAGCGACTTCATGCCCCGACTGGACGAGGGCGCCTTCCTCCTGCAGACGGTGCTGCCCCCCGAGGCGTCACTGGAGGAGGTGGACCGCCTCAACCACCTGGTGGAGGACGTGCTGCTCGGCTTCCCGGAGGTGGAAGACGTCGTGCGGCGCACCGGCCGCGCCGAGCGCACGGAGGACCCGATGCCTCACACCGTCTCGGACGTCCTCGTCGTGCTCAAGAAGGACAGGGGCAGGAGCCTGGAGAAGCTGGAGGCGGACCTGCGCGTCGCCGTGGCGCGAGTGCCCGGCGTCACCACGCTCTTCACCACGCCGCTGGGCATGCGCATCGACGAGGGCCTGGGCGGCAGTCCCGCGGACCTGTCCGTGCGCATCTTCGGGCCGGAGCTGGAGACGCTCGCCGCGTTGGGAGAACGCGCGCGCGCCATCCTCGCGAAGGTGGACGGCGTGGAGGACCTGCGCGTGGAGAAGCTCAGCGGCCTGCCGCAGCTTCGAATCACCGTGAATCGCGCCGCGGTGGCGCGGGTGGGACTGACGCCCGGCGACGTCATCCGCGCGGTGAGCGTGGGGCTGGTGGGCGAGGAGTCCTCGCAGGTGTGGAAGGGCCAGCGGCGGCACGACCTGGTGCTTCGGCTGGCGGACCACAAGCGGGGAGACCTCCAGGCGCTGCGCAACCTCCTGGTGGACGGACATGACGGCACGCGAATCCCCCTGAGTCAGCTCGCGACCATCGAGGAGACCTTCGGCGCGGGCAGCGTGCGCCGCGAGGCAGGAAGCCGTCGACTCGCGGTGGAGGCCAGCGTTTCCGGCCGGGACCTGGGCAGCACCGCCGCGGAGGTGCGCGAGCGATTGGCCGCCGAGCTGAAGCTGCCCACCGGGTACTTCCTCGACGTGGGCGGGCGCGTGGAGAGTCAGCAGCGCGCCGCGCAGTCGCTGGCCATGGCCATCGCCGTCGCCATCCTCGCGGTGTTCATCCTGCTGTACCTGGCGCTGGATTCGGTGGCGGAGGCGCTCGTGATTCTCGCCACACTGCCAGATGCCTTTGTCGGCGGAATCCTCGCGCTGCTCATCGCCGGAGAGACGTGGAATGTCTCCAGCCTCGTGGGGCTCATCGGCCTGTTCGGCATCGCCGTGCAGAACGGGCTGGTGCTGGTCTCACAGACCAAGGATTTGCTCGCGCGTGGGATGCCTTTCGACGCGGCCATTCGTCAGGCAAGCCTAGGTCGCGTCCGACCCAAGTTGATGACCGCCGCCACGGCCATCCTCGGCCTGCTGCCGCTGCTCGTGCTGCCCCTGCACGGGACGGAAATCGAGCGGCCCCTCGCCGTCGTCATGGTCGGCGGGCTGGTGACCTCCACGCTGTTCACCCTGCTGGTGCTCCCCACCTTCTACGCATTCGTTCATGGAGTGAGAGAGCGGCTCCGCCACCGTGCGGCCGCGCGCAGGTCGACGACTGTGACCTGAGTGTTACCTGAGAGACAGGGAAGGTGTTCCAGGCTTTGGATCGGCAACTTTCAGCCTGGAACACCGACAATCCCGTGATTTTCCCCTATTCCACAAGTCGGGGCCTCTCATGAGCGTGCGCCTTCCCTCCTCCACCGCGACCCGTACCACCACCAACAAGGCGGCGGCCGCGACGCCTGCCGTCACCGCGCCTCCGGCGGGACTTCGTAAGGGCGACACGGGCCCCAAGGTGAAGCAGCTCCAGGACGCGCTGGTGAAGCTGGGCTATCTGACGAAGGCGCAGGTGGCCACGGGCCCTGGGACCTTCGGCGCGCAGACCGAAGCGGCGGTGAAGAAGTTCCAGGGTGACAAGAAGCTTCCCACCACGGGCTACTACGGTGAGCAGACGCAGGCGGCGCTGAAGAAGGCGCTGGGGGGCACGCCCACGACTCCGACGACTCCCACGACGCCGGGCGCCAAGCCGCCGGTCATCAGCGCGCCTTCGCCCAACTCCGACAGCCGCAACGGCGCGGACATCGACACCATCGTCCTGCACCACACCGCGTCCAACGACGGCAAGGCCGACCTGTCGTGGATGCGCAACCCGGACAGCAAAGTGTCCGCGCACTACATGGTGGACCGCGACGGAAAGATTTATCAGCTCGTCGGTGACGACAAGCGCGCGTGGCACGCGGGCAAGAGCGAGCTGCACGGCGTCCCCACGGACGTCAACGCGCGCTCCATCGGCATCGAAATCGTCAACGACGGCAGCGGCAAGACGGCCTTCACGGAGGCGCAGTACAAGGCGCTCACCCAGCTGACGAGCCACCTGAAGGAGAAGTACGACGTGCCGATGAAGAACATCGTCGGCCACGCGGACGTGGCGGTGCCCAAGGGCCGCAAGAACGACCCGGCGCCGAACTTCGACTGGACGCGGCTGCGCAAGGGCATCTCCTGAGCGTCAGACGCTGAAGCAAATGTGGTGAAGCGCGGGTCGAGGGTCCTTCGGGACGCTCCCCGCGCTTCGTGTTTCAGGGGGCAAGTGGAGTGCGCCGGTGAACAGCCAGGCACCACTCCAGCCATCACAGTGTGATGACTCCGGTTACACCGGCGCTCGAGCCCAGCTCGCGCCTTGACCTCGCGCACGTCGTCAATCCGCGGAGTTGTCTTTTGGGTCGACATGGCCTGGGCCTTGCTGAACAGCGCAGCGATTCCTGGCGCTGTCACAGCGCGCCACTTCGAGGTCCTTCATGCGTTCCTTCCTCTGTGTCCTCGCGAGCCTCGTCACGCTCGCCGCCTGTGCTTCCGAGCCCAAGAGGCTCGCTCCCGCCGTGGACCCGTCGAGCCCCGATGCGCCCGAGTCCCCGCCCGCCTCCCTGCCCAC
>NZ_JABXEM010000579.1:0-868 GCF_013372595.1 Myxococcus sp. AM011 | reverse complement strand
GGGCGGGCCGGGGTGGAGCTTCTTCAGCGAAAGTCCGGCTTCTTCGCGGCCGAGTCGGCGGCCAGCTCCTCTTCTGGATGCGGCACGCCACCCAGCTCCTGCGCGAGCGCGGTGAGCACGTCCTGCGTGCAGAGGATGCGGTTGCGCGACATCCGGGAGAGGACACGCTGCACGGCGGACTCGACGGTGCCCTCGGAGGGGATGTCGAGCGCGCGCCCTGACTCCGTGAGGGCGAACAGCGCCTTGCGCCCATCCAGCGGGTCCGACTTGCGCTCCAGCAGGCCGCGCTTCTCCAGCCGCTTGAGGACGCCCGTCAGGGTGCTCGGGTGCACATGGAGAATCTGGGCGAGCGTGCCGGCGGTGATTCCGGGGAAGCGTCCCACCAGCCGGATGACCAGTCGCTGCGGGCCGGTGAGGCCCAGCGTCGACTCCATCCGCTTCGAGGTGGACTGGAGCCCGTGGTCCACGGCCCACAACAGGCGCATGAACTCGAGCACTTCGCCGAGCGGCGGGCCCTTGAGCCGCTCACCTTCCTGGGGGTCCGGCTCCCCACTGGCCGTGTCCTTCATGACTTCATCTTCCCTCACCTGCCGCCTCCCTGTCTCTGCAAGTCTTTGAGCCGCAGGGGGTCTATCTCTTCGCGCTCCCCCCGCCCTGTAGCTTCGTTGTGTATCAGTCACCAGAAGACGTGGGGAGGCTTTCACCTTCCGCCAGTTCCGCCTTCCGCACTCGTGCTTCCCATGACCCGGGAGGGGGGCGCCCGTTCCTCCACCCCGTGAGGTGGGAGGCGGGGAGCGCCCCGCCTGGGTGGACCCGCTCGGTGGCGGGCCCTGGTGGCCCCTCCTGGCCCTGTCTCTTATACACCTCT
>NZ_JABXEM010000578.1:0-929 GCF_013372595.1 Myxococcus sp. AM011 | reverse complement strand
GGTCGGCTGGGGCGGACGCTTGCGACCAGGAGGCGTCTCGATGGTGGCGTCCAGGGCGAGCAGCGCGTGGGGTGGCACGTGGAGCACGGTGCACAGGCCACGCAGGGTGTGGATGCTCGGGAGCATGTGGCCGCGCTCCAGGCGGGCGTACACCTCGCGGGCCACGCCGAGTCGCTGGGCGACGGCGGCCTGGGTCAGTCCCAGACTCCTTCGGGCCGTGCGCGCGGACATGCCCAGGTGGACTCCAAGCTCGGTCTTCATTCGGTGCCCGTCGGGAAAAAAGGGGCACCCTACTCCGCGCTGCTCTCGGGACGCACCCTCCGTGAAGAGTCCTGGGTGTGCCCCGATGTATGTCCAGTCGTGGCGGATGGTGCAGGCGCAAGCCGCGTGTGAAAACCCAGCGGACGTATCGCTTCAGGAAAGCGGGTGGGGCATGGCCGTGAAGACGGTGCGGTTCGACTTCGAGAACACGCGGGACACGTCGGTCGACGTCCGGTTCGAGCCCTCGGGGATGGCGTTCGACATCCCGCCGGGAGGCCGCCTCGACGTCATCTGCGAGGGACCGGAGGGGGGAGAACTCGAGGTGGAACGTCGCCCCGAGGGCCACGTCGTCCTGTTTGCCTGGTGGGGCGCGTGGTTCCGGGTCGTCGAGCAGGGACGCGTGGTCTACACGGAGGAGGGGATGCCTGCCCCGCCTCTTCCCAAAGGTGTCTCCATGAAGCGGATGGTGGAGACGCTGTTCGGCCCCCTCGAGAATCGACAGGCGACGCGCGACAAGCCCGAGGAGTAGGGGCGTCAGGAGCCCTGCGGGCGCTGCGTCCAGCCGGACGTTCGCTGACTTCACGCGGTCCCTGGCGAGCACAGGCCACTCACTCGAGTCGGCCCCGGGACTGCCTCCCTCACTTCACAATCCGCGCGTCCCTCCCGCC
>NZ_JABXEM010000577.1:0-976 GCF_013372595.1 Myxococcus sp. AM011 | reverse complement strand
GCCTCCGGCGGCGCAGACAGGCAGACGGTGGCCTCCGCGAAGCTGCTCGCCCCTGAGAGCCTCCGGGCCCTGACGCGCACCGTCTCCCGCGAGGACTTCGAAATCAACGCCCGGCGCCTGCCCGGAGTGGCCCGCGCCCTCATGCTGACGGCCAACGAAGACGCCACCATCGCGGAGAACGCAGGCATCCTCTACGTGGTGCCCCAAGGCGGCGGGGTGCCTACGCCCGCGCTCAAGGCCCAGGTGCTGCGGCAAGTCACCGAAGTCTATCCCTGCACCCTCACCTTCCAGGTCAGCGTCCAGGAGCCGGTGTACCGGCGCGTGGACGTGTCCGCCCGCCTCTTCCTGCGCCAGGGCGCTTCCGCCCAGGACGTCGCCATGCGCGTCCGCCAGGCGCTCGCCGCCCACTTCCGAGTCAGCGAGCCGGACGGCACGCCCAACCCGCGCATCGACTTCGGATTCAACGGCAAGGACGCCCAGGGCTTCCCGGCCGGAGAGGTGGCCTGGTCGGACGTCTTCAACGTCATTCGCGATGCCCCCGGAGTGCGGAAGCTGGGTGACGCTCGAATGGACCTGACGCTGAACGGCCTGCCTGCGGACGTGAAGCTGACGGTGCGGGAGCTGCCGGTGCTGGGGAGCGTCACGCTCCAGGACGGGGACACCGGAGGGCTCCTCTGACATGCCTCTCCTCAACCCCAGTTTCGAGGACACGGGCGCCCGGCCCGGCGAGGCGGCGCACTGGGCGCTGACGACGGTGACGCGCCTCGAAGCCCTGGCGGGCTTCGGTGTGCCGGAGGAGTCCTGCGAGGACTTCGAGCACTGGTACGTGTGGCGCGCCGCCCTCTCCGACGTCCCTGTGGCCCTCGCCTTCTTCTCCGGCCAGCGCGAGGGCTTCGAGTCCTTCTCCCGAGGTTGGGACAACGACGGCTTCCTCTTCGAGTTGCCGCCCGCGCAGCTCGTCCCGCACCACTTCGAG
>NZ_JABXEM010000576.1:0-1007 GCF_013372595.1 Myxococcus sp. AM011 | reverse complement strand
AGGACGTCGGCGAAGATGGAGGCAAGACGCGTCTGGGTAGGAGTGGAAGGTGGATCGAAGTCGTCGCCAGAAGTGGCGGCGGCGAAGTCGGGAGGCGGGAGCGCCTTCCTGTCGAGCTTGCCGTTGGCGGAGAGGGGGAAGGACGGGAGCGAGACGAGCGCGGCCGGCACCATGTACTCGGGCAGGCGCTGGAGCAGGAAAGCGCGCAGAGCCGAGGTGTCGACGGAGGATTCGGCGGAGGTGAAGTAGGCGACGAGACGCTTGTCACCGGGGACATCCTCGCGAGCGAGGACGACGGCCTCCTGGATGCCGGAGAAGAGGCGGACGGCGGCCTCGACTTCGCCCAGCTCAATGCGGAAGCCGCGCACCTTCACCTGGAAGTCGGAGCGGCCGAGGAACTCGAGAGAGCCGTTGGCGAGCCAGCGGACGCGGTCGCCGGTGCGGTAGAGGCGAGCACCCGGTGAAGAAGAGAAGGGGTGCGGGACGAAGCGCTCAGCGGTGAGGTCCGCGCGGTTGAGATAGCCCCAGGCGAGGCCGTCACCACCGACGAAGAGCTCTCCAGGGACGCCGGGAGGAGTCGGCAGGAAGGAGGAGTCGAGGACGAAGGCGGAGGAGTTGGAGAGAGGCGCGCCGATGGGGACGGAGCGAGAGACGAAGTCGCCGTGGCGCAGCGAATGAGTGGCCGAGAAGGTGGTGTTCTCGGTGGGGCCGTAGCCGTTGACGAGGACGTGGCCCGAAGGGATGCGAGCGAGGTGCTCGCGGACGCGGGAGGGCGGGAGGACGTCGCCACCGGCGAGGACCTGGCGCACTCCAGCGAGCGCAACGGGCTGGGTGGCGACCATCTGCTCGAAGAGGGCAGCGGTGAGCCAGAGCGAGGTGATGCCCTCGCGGACGAGCAGAGAGCCCAACTCCTCGAGTGACAGCGAGTGAGGAGGAGCGAGGACGAGCTTGGAGCCGTGGAGGAGGGCGCCCCAGATTTCGAGGGTGGAGGCGTCGAAGGCGACGGG
>NZ_JABXEM010000575.1:0-1013 GCF_013372595.1 Myxococcus sp. AM011 | reverse complement strand
GGCCGGGGGCGTGGGGGCCCGGGCAATCACCAGGTCCACGTGCCGGGGAGTGCCCGCGACGGCGCGATAGACGGCGCCCTCGCGCGAGAAGGTGCGGACCGACTCCGGGAGGATGGCGCACCCGAGCCCGGCCGCCACCAGGCTCACCATGGTGAACCACTCCACCGCCTCCGCGACGAACGTGGGCGAGAAGCCCGCCTCCAGGCACATGCCCATCATCGCGTCATGCAGCGACGGAGCCGTGTCCCGCGCGAAGCCGATGAAGGGCTCGTCCGCGAGTTGCTCCAGCGGCACCCGTGTCTTTCGCGCCAGCCGATGGCCTGACGGCAACACGAGCACGAGCGGCTCCCGGCGCAGCGTGTCGATGAGCACCCCTGGCGCGATGACGGGCCCCCGCGCGAAGGCCACGTCGAGCTGTCCCAGCCGCACCTCCTCCAGGAGCGTCGCGCTGCCCGCCTCGCGCAGCATCAGGTGCACCTCCGGGTGCTCGGCTCGCAGGCCGCGCAGGACCTCCGGCACCAGGGCGAACGCGGCGGGGTTGACGAAGCCGACGCGCAGCAACGACTGCTGCTCCCGGGCGGTGCGCTGGGCGGCCTCCGCCGCGTGGGACAGGTGGACGAGCGCACGCCTCCCCGCTTCCAGGAGCGCCTGTCCCGCCGGGGTCAGCTCGACGCGCCGTCTGTCCCGCTTCAGCAACTGGCAGCCGAGCTCCTCCTCCAACTTGCGAATCTGCTGGCTGAGGGCGGGCTGTGCCAGGCGCAGTTGCTCCGCGGCCTTGCGGAAGTGCAGCGTCTCCGCGACCGCGATGAAGCACGTGAGGCGACGGGTATCGAGCGTGGGTGAGATCACTTCGCTATCACAGGCCCGGATTTCGGTATTGGACGCGCGACGGGTCGCTGACTTCTAACGGAGCCCATGTCCTCGAGCATCATGGGCTTCCTGGCCACACTGTCACTCGCCATCTCGGCCTCCGCCACGGAATCCCGACCCACCGCCGTGCCCCGCTTCGAGCC
>NZ_JABXEM010000574.1:0-1023 GCF_013372595.1 Myxococcus sp. AM011 | reverse complement strand
GGGTGGGGCTGTGCATGGAGCGCTCGCTGGAGCAGATGGTGGGAGTGCTGGGGATATTGAAGGCGGGGGCGGCATACGTGCCGCTGGACACGAAGTACCCGGCGGAGCGGCTGGGGTACATGGTGGGGGATGCGAAGGTGGTGAGGGTGTTGACGAAGGTGCGTCAGCGAGAGGCCCTGCCGAAGTGGGCGCGCGAGTTGGCGCTGTGCGTGGATGAAGAAGCGGGGGAGGTGGCGAAGCGGCCGGACATGACGCCACCGAGGGCGGTGCCACCGGGAGGCACCTGCTACGTGGTGTACACGTCGGGGAGCACGGGCAAGCCGAAGGGCGTGGCGCTGTCACACGCCGCGCTGTGCAACCTGCTGTTGTGGCAGCGGGCGCACTCGGTGAAGGCGGAGGCGACGACGTTGCAGTTCGCGTCGCTGAGCTTCGATGTGTCCTTCCAGGAAATCTTCTCGACGTGGAGCGCGGGAGGGACGCTGGTGGTGCCACCAGCGGCGCTGAGGCAGGACGTGCCGGCGCTGCTGGACTTCATGGTGAGTCACCGGGTGGAGAGACTGTTTCTGCCCTTCGTCGCGCTGCAGGCGCTGGCGGACGCGGTGGCGCACGGGGCGAGCGTGCCGTCGTCGTTGAAGGAGGTGGTGACGGCGGGAGAGCAGTTGCAGGTGACGCCCGCGGTGGTGGCCTTCTTCGAGAAGCTGCCGGGGTGCGTGCTGGAGAACCAGTACGGCCCGTCGGAGACGCACGTGGTGAGCGCGCACCGGTTGAAGGGGCCACCGGCGAGCTGGCCGAGGCTGCCGCCGATTGGAGTGCCGCTGCCGGACACGAAGCTGCTGGTGTTGGACGGGCAGGGGAGGCTGTGTCCGATTGGAGTGGCGGGAGAGCTGTACATCGGCGGGGCGCAGTTGGCGCAGGGGTACCACGAGAGGGCGGAGCTGACGGCGAGGCGCTTCGTACCGGACGGGTACACGAGGGAGGTGGGGGCGAGGCTGTACCGGACGGGAGACAGGGCGAGGTGGAGAG
>NZ_JABXEM010000573.1:0-1088 GCF_013372595.1 Myxococcus sp. AM011 | reverse complement strand
CGCTGCTGGGCGAAGGAGAGGGGTAGCGGCTGGGCACGGTCGACAGGGACGAGTGCCGGCTGGCGAGACGAGGAGCCGTGGAGCAGCTCCAGACGCTCGGAGAGAAGCGCGACGGTGGGAGAAGAGAAGAGCTCACCGAGGGGCAACTCAACGTCGAAGGTGGAGCGGATGCGAGAGACGACTTGAGTGGCGAGGAGGGAGTGTCCGCCCAACTCGAAGAAGTCGCCGTGGACGCTGACGCGCTCCAGGCCGAGGACGTCGGCGAAGATGGAGGCAAGACGCGTCTGGGTAGGAGTGGAAGGCGGGACGAAGTCGTCGCCAGAAGTGGCGGCGGCGAAGTCGGGAGGCGGGAGAGCCTTCCTGTCGAGCTTGCCGTTGGCGGAGAGAGGGAAGGAAGGGAGGGAGACGAGAGCGGCCGGCACCATGTACTCGGGCAGGCGCTGGAGCAGGAAAGCGCGCAGAGCGGAGGCGTCGACGGAGGATTCGGCGGAGGTGAAGTAGGCGACGAGGCGCTTGTCGCCGGGGACATCCTCACGAGCGAGGACGACGGCCTCCTGGATGCCGGAGAAGAGGCGGACAGCGGCCTCGACTTCGCCCAGCTCAATGCGGAAGCCACGGACCTTCACCTGGAAGTCGGAGCGGCCGAGGAACTCGAGGGTGCCGTCAGGTAGCCAGCGGACGCGGTCCCCGGTGCGGTAGAGGCGAGAGCCAGGAGTGCTGCTGAAGGGGTGCGGGACGAAGCGCTCAGCGGTGAGGTCCGCGCGGTTGAGGTAACCCCAAGCGAGGCCGTCACCACCGACGAAGAGCTCTCCCGGGACGCCCGGAGGAGTCGGCTGGAAGGAGGAGTCGAGGACGAAGGCGGAGGAGTTGGAGAGAGGCGCGCCGATGGGGACGGAGCGGGAGACGGAGTCCCCGTGGCGCAGCGAGTGAGTAGCGGAGAAGGTGGTGTTCTCGGTGGGGCCGTAGCCGTTGACGAGGACGTGGCCCGAAGGGATGCGAGCGAGATGCTCGCGGACGCGGGACGGCGGAAGGACGTCACCACCGGCGAGGACCTGGCGGACACCGGCAAGCGCAACGGGCTGAGTGGC
>NZ_JABXEM010000572.1:0-1088 GCF_013372595.1 Myxococcus sp. AM011 | reverse complement strand
CCAGCACCCCGTCCCCCCGCCACCTCACCACGTCTCCTGTCCGGTACAGCCGCTCGCCCTCTCCATACGGGCTCGGCACGAAGCGCTCCGCCGTCCACTCCGGGCGCCCCACGTACCCCACCGCCAACCCCTCTCCTCCCGCGTACAGCTCTCCCGGCACTCCCACCGCCACTGGATTCAGTCGCCCGTCCAGCACGTACACCTCCGTGCCTTCGACTGGTTTCCCAATCGGCGCACCTCGGGTGCCCACTTGCCGCTCGTCTTCCATCCGGTACGCCGTCGTGAAAGTCGTGTTCTCCGTCGGCCCGTACCCATTGATGAGTGTGCCGCCCTCGCGCAGCCGCTCTCGGACTCGCTGCGCCGGCAGCACGTCTCCTCCCGCAAGCACCTGACGCACGCCCTTCAGCGCTTCCGGCTGGTACGCCTGCATCTGCTCGAAGAGGGCCGCCGTCAGCCACAACGACGTCACGCCTCTCCTCGTCAGCTCGCGGCCTACTTCCTCCAGCGACACTTCCCTCGCCGGGTACACCACCAGCTTCGCCCCGTTCAGCAACGCCCCCCATACCTCCAACGTCGACGCGTCGAACGACACCGGCGCCATCTGCATCCACACCTCATCCGCGCTGAAGCTCGCGTAGCTGCTGCCCAGCACCAACCTCGCCACGGCCCTCTGCGGCACTCCCACGCCCTTCGGCGTCCCCGTGCTTCCCGACGTGTACATCACGTACGCCAGGTTGCCTCCGCTTCCTCGGAGGCTCGGGTTGCTTCGCGGCTGACGGCTGATGAGTTCCTTCTCCCCGTCCACACCCACCACCACGTCCGCGCTCTCCGCCACTTCCTCCACCTGCGCGTCCGTCCCCACCACCACCGCCACTCCCGCTTCCCTCTTCATCCACCTCAACCGCTCCGCTGGCACTCCTGCTTCCAGCGGCACGTACGCACCTCCCGCCTTCACCACCCCCAGCACCGACACCAACCACTTCACCCCTCGCTCCACGCACAAGCCCACCCGCACCTCAGAGCCCACTCCCACCGCCCTCAGGTGGTGCGCCAGTTGGTTGGCTCGCTCGTTCAGTTGCGTGTACGTC
>NZ_JABXEM010000571.1:0-1088 GCF_013372595.1 Myxococcus sp. AM011 | reverse complement strand
CAACCCCACCAACGCCCCGAGCCACGCTCCACGGTACATACCCGCACGACAGAGCAATGGGCGTGCCTCGCCACGGGCCCACTGGGGACGTTGGCTCGCGAACAGCTCCCCCACCTCCCCTTGGGGAATCTCTTTCCCACCCTGCTCCTCGAAGTCGCCCTGCTGGCGCTTCCACCCCCCAGCAACTCGCCTCAGGCTCCCGCCTGGGGCCGGGACTCCTCTCTCAACGAGAGCCCCGGCTCCACTGGCAGCTCCAGCACGAAGGACGCCCCCTGACCCGGAGTGTTGAGGACCTGGACGAAGCCGCCGTGCGCCTCCGCGATGCGTCGCGTCAGGTACAACCCCAGGCCCAGCCCGCCGTATTCGTGCGTGGAGACCGCCCGCTCGAAGGGGCCGAAGATGCGCTCCACCGCCTCGGGAGGAACACCGATGCCCCGGTCCGTGATGACCAGCCGGGCACGGTCGCCCACCTGGCCCAGCGCCACGTCGACCTGCTCCCCCGCGCCGAACTTGATGGCATTGGACACCAGGTTGAAGAGGGCCTGGTCCACGCGGTCCCGGTCCAACCAGCCACGCACCCGGGCGCCCGGGGTCGTCAACCGCAGCGGGGTCCGCGAGCGCGAGGCCTCCTCCATGGAGCGCTCCACCACCTCCTCCACCAGCGAGGTGAGGTCCACCCACTCGCGCCGCAGCTCCAGCCCGCCCGCCTTGAACAGGCCCACGTCCAGCACGTTCTCCACCAGTCGCGTCAGGCGGCGTGACTGGCGGGCAATCGCATCCAGGCGCTCCAGCAGGAAGCCCTGGCGAGGGTCATCCCGCAAGAGCCCCATCAACCCCTGCACGCGCAGGGTGATGGTGGCCAACGGCGTGCGCAGCTCGTGCGCCGCCACGGCGATGAAGTCCTCACGCACGGCGACGGCGTCGCGGGCCTCCTCCAACAGCCGCGCGTTCTCCAGCGCCATGGCGCACCTGCGCGCCACGTCCTCCGCCAGCACGTGCTCCCGCGTGCGTCGGCCCGTGCCCGAAAGCTCCATCGCCACCGCCAGCGCGCCCACCACCCGCCCGCGCACCTGCAACGGCACGAGCAC
>NZ_JABXEM010000570.1:0-1103 GCF_013372595.1 Myxococcus sp. AM011 | reverse complement strand
GCCCCCCCCTCCATCCGAGCCACCATCGGTGCCGCCGTCCGAGCCCGCGTCCGTGCCACCGTCATCCGTCACCGGTCGGGTGTCGACGCGCAGCGGCGGAGTGAAGGCCGCGGCCACGGCGTCCCAACGCAAGAGCTTCAGGTTGTCCGTGCCGCCATTGATGGAATCCTGCGCGACGAAAAGTCCTTCGGGAAACTCGGCGCCCACTGGCAGCGCGGTCACCGCCAGCGCGCGTGGAGACTCCGCGGCGCCGACGCCTCCATCCCCCGCCACCACGAGGAACGAACCCAGGAAGGCATACGTGCGGCGGTCCAACACGGCGAACGTGCCCGAGCCCGTATCCGCCGCCAGCAGGTAACCCTGCGCGTTGGCGGCGCGGTACAGCGCCAGGTGGTTGACGGTGCCGGACAGGTTGCGGTTCGCGCCCGTCAGCGAGGCCACCGACACGCGGGTGGTGCCACCGTTGGGCTCGGCGTTGTAGCGCCAGATGGCCTCACCGGCCTGCACGACGTAGACGAAGCCCAGCTCCTCGTCGGCGACCAGCCCGGTGATGGGGCCTCCCACGTCGATGGCCGGACGCACCAGGGTGGACGACAGCCCGCCATCCTCGCCGGACAGCTCGAACTGCTGGAGGGAGCCCGTCGCGGTCCCCGCGAACACGAAGAAGCGGCCCGTGCCGGGGCTGCGATAGAGCGCCACGGTGTTGAAGACCGTGCTGTTGGCGACGAACGGTCCAGAGCCAATCCGCTGCACCCGATTCGTCGTCTGGAAACCATCCACGACGTAGGCCGACAAGCCGACGACGGAGTTCGCCGTCACCGCCAGGGAACGCGTCGCCTGCCCCAGCCGGAAGCCATCGCGGACCGCGACGCTCACCGTGGGCCCATCCTGCTCCTGCTCCAGTTGTTGACCATCCAACCCGAACGTGGAGAGGCCGGAGTTCTGATTGTCATAGGCCGTGAGCAGCAGGCCGAGGCCCGCATCCGCCCCACCGACGCCGGGCGGTCCTACCCAGACAGCGACGTCCTGGATGAGGCCACCTGTCGCGGGGGGCCCGGGTGTCGTCTCGCGCTGTGCGGGCACCTGCAAGGGCTGGGTGGGTT
>NZ_JABXEM010000056.1:0-45151 GCF_013372595.1 Myxococcus sp. AM011 | reverse complement strand
GCCACCCACCACCCAGGCGCCGCCCCCGTCGACGGCCCGTGCGACAGCGCCTGGCGCCGAGCACGCGGCGTCGCCGATTCAGGCGCCCGAAGGCCAGGGGAATGAACAAGCGAAGGTCGCCGCGCCCGCCGGCACCGGTGTGGTGAAGGGGCTGGTGACTTTCACGGGCACGCCTCCCGCCGCGGCGGACCTGCCGCCGAACACCGACCCGGCTTGCGAGGGGCGAGGCTCCAAGGACGAGGCGGTGCTGGTGAAGGACGGCAAGCTGCAGAACGTGCTGGTGCGCGTGAAGGGGACCGTGGCCGGGGCTCCCGCCGCGCCGAGCACGCCGGTGACGGTGGACCAGACGAAGTGCACCTATGTGCCTCGCGTCCAGGGCGCGGTGGCGGGACAGTCGGTCGTCTTCAAGAACAGCGACGGCACGCTGCACAACGTGCGCGGCGTGGTGGGGACGAAGTCGGCCTTCAACGTCGCGCAGCCGCCCTCGGGGGCGCCGGTGCAGAAGCCCGTACCTCCGGCGGATGACGTGCTGAAGCTCAAGTGCGACGTGCACCCGTGGATGACGGCGTTCGTGGTGAGCAACCCGAACCCGTACTTCGCCACGACGGGCGCGGATGGCGCCTTCGCGCTCCAGGGACTGCCCGCCGGCACGTACACCGTGGAGGCGTGGCACGAGACGCTCGGGACGAAGACGACCGAAGTCACGGTGAAGGACGGTGCTCCCGCCGAGGTCTCCTTCGCGTTCTCCTCCGAGGACACGTCCGCGAAGAAGTAGGTCCGCGCCTGTCTCCGCGATGCGGGCCTGAATCCAGGTCCGTGTCGCGTGCCGCCGCGGCACCCGCCCCGAACAGGTCGGCGTGCCCTTCAGGTGGAGAGGGTGCTCCTGCGATACGGCCCGGTGTCGCACGCCTCTGCCGCCGCGAGAGTCGCTCGGGCGAAAGCAGGCTCGACGATTCCGAGCCCGCCTACGCCGCCGCCGGCCGGTCGATGGCGCCCGGGGGCCCGGCCTTCTTCACCGTGAAGCCCACGCGCGCGCCGCCGCCGTCGCGATTCCCCGCGAACGTCTCTCCGCCGTGCGCATGTGCGATGCGCTGCACCAGCGCCAGCCCCAGGCCCAGGGAACCCGCCTCGCGCGCCTCGCCGCCCCGGTCCTTCCGGTAGAAGGGCTGGAAGATGCGAGTCTCCTCGCCCGGCTGAAGTCCAGCACCTCGGTCCTCGACGCAGAACGCGAGGTGCTCTCCCTGCTCCTGCACCCGCAGCATCTCCACTCCGCCACCGTGCCGCCGGGCGTTGTCCAGCAGGTTGGCCAGCGCGCGTCCCAGCAACGTCGCGTCTCCCACCAGCCCCGCTTCCGGCGCATTCACGTCGAGCAATTCCAACGCGAGCCCCGCGCGCTCCAACGCCTGTGTCGCCAGGGCACGTCCATCCAGCACCCGAGATGTGAGCTGGCCGAAGTCCAGCCGTGAGCTGGCGAGCAGCTCGCCCACCAATGCGTCCAGCTCCACCACCTCGCGGTCCACCTGGTCCAGCGTCTTGGGATTGCCACCGCCATCCCGCAGCAGCTCCGTCAGCACGCGCATCCGGGCCAGCGGTGTGCGCAGCTCATGGGACACCGCCGCGAGCAGCTCCCGCTGGTCCGCCACCTGTTTCTCGATGCGCCCCGCCATGTGGTTGAAGGCGACGGCCAACACGGTGAACTCCCCCGTCGCATGTGGAAGCACCTCGGCGCGCGCGTTGAGCCGTCCCGCGCCCAGCGCCTCGGTGGCCTGCACCAGCGCATCCACGGGCTTGGCGAGCCTGCGCGCCATCTTCCCGGACGCCATCCAGAGGACGAGGCACGCCGCGAGCAACGGCAACATCACCTTCTCCGGAGTCTTGCCGCGACTGAGTCCATTGCAGACGCGCACCTGTCCCAGGGGCGTGTTGTCGCGCATGACGGGGAGGGTGAACTCGGCGTGCTTGCACAGCCCGCCCGCCAGCACGAGCAGCTTGCCGCTCGCGTCCGTCACCTCCACTTCGATGTCCAGGTCCTTCGCGAAGGACTGTGCCAGGGCGTCTCGCCGCGCGGGCTCGCTCCACACCTCCTCGAAGCGGTGGCTCGCGAAGTCCTTCAGACGGATCATCTCCTGCTTCCACGTGTTGCCGCCCACCAGGCTGAACACCGTGGCCACCACGACGCCCGTCATGAAGATGCTCAGGCCGAACCACAGGAACAGCCGCCTGTGCAGGCGGGAGCGCACGAAGTGCCCCAGCCGGCTCATGCCCCAGTAGTGGTGCCGCCAGTGCGCGCGTTGCTGGCGCTTCCAGTGGTGCCGCGCGCGGCGGTGATGCGCCTCCCACGCTTCCCTGGAGAAGGGACCTCGGCGGGGGTCCTTCATCTCCTCGCCATCGTCCTTGTCCGCCTGGGTCCACTGGCCCTCGGGCGGACACGCGCCTTCTCGCTCTCCCTGCAACCACCGGGCGATGTCTTCGGCGGCGTCCGAGTCCGGGCCGTCCCACGGCTTGCACGCGTCCTTCGGATTCCAGGGCCCTCGGCCTCGCTTTCCGTCGCGGCCGGCCATCAGAGTCCCTCTTTGGCGAAGACGTAGCCCACGCCGCGCACCGTCTTGATGAGGCGCGTGCCCACGTCGCCCAGCTTCTGGCGCAGATGCGAGATGTGCACGTCCACCGTGCGCTCGCCCACCACCGTGTCGCTGCGGCCGGCTTCACCCAGCAGCGCGTCGCGGGGGATGACCCGACCGGCCCGGCGCACCAGCGCCACCAGCAGGTCGAACTCCAGGCCGGTGAGGTCCACCAGCTTTCCTTCCGCGCGCACCTCGCGCCCGGCCACGTCGATGGACAATCCACCCGCCTCCAGCCGGTCCGCCACGGACGAGGGCTGCGAGCGACGCAGCACCGCGCGCAGGCGGGCCAGGAGCTCCCGGGGGCTGAAGGGCTTGGGCAGGTAGTCGTCCGCGCCCAGCTCCAGCCCCACCACGCGGTCCGTCTCGTCTCCCTTCGCGGTGAGCATGACGACGGGGATGCGGCTCTTGGCGCGGATGCGCTTGCATACCTCCAGGCCATCCATGCCCGGCATCATCACGTCCAGCAGCACCGCGTCGTAGGCACTGGCCTCCAGCGCGGCGAGCCCCCGCCCGCCGTCGGCGGCATGGGTGACGTTGACGCCGTTCTGCCCCAGGTACTGCGCCAGCAGTTCGTAGAGGCGGGAATCATCGTCGATGAGCAGGACACGAGTGGACATGGACGGAGGGGAGTCTAACGCGGCCCCGGCGCGGGGGCCTCGGCCGTTGAGGGATGCGGTGACTCGGACCGCGCGGAGGCGGCCGAGGGAGGCGGGGGCGAATGGGCCCAGGGGCCCCGAGAGCCCCAGCGCTCAGACCACTCGCCCGCCTGACAGTGGCGACGGTGGCGGGCGACGCTGGCGAAGCCGGAGGCATAACCTCCGAAGGTTCCCAGGGCGAGCAGGACGATGAGCAGGCGACGGCGCATGGTGGAGTTCCTCGTTCCTTTCAGGGGAGGGGAGACGGCGGCTCACACCATCCGCTGGTCGTCACCGCGCCAGCCGCCACGCCCGCCGCAGTGGCGTCCTTGCCAGCCCGGGCCTCCGCGCCAGCCATGCCCCCAGCCGTGCTCCAGGATATCCGCCAGCTCGCGACGCTGGCGCGCATCCAGCGCTTCATGCACCTGCGAGAGCGCGCCCTGGAGCGTGCCGCGCGCGTTCTCCACCGCCACGTCGTGCCGGGCGAACAGCTCGCGCAGCGCGGCGCCGTCGAAGTGCTCACCCCGCAGCGCGGTGCCCAGGGCGGAGCGGCTGGGGCTCACCTCGTCGCGCAGCTTGTCGAAGGCCTCCGTCAATTCCTCGGTGGCCTGGATGATGACCTTCTCCTGGCCGGGCGACGTCTCCAGCCGCTCGAACAGCCAGCGCAGCCTCATCCGCCAGCCGAACCGGCTGCCGCGCCTGTGGCCGTGGTGGCGCCAGCGACGACCGCCCCGCACCGTGTAGATGAGGCCCGCGAGGCACGCGGTCCCAAACAAGAATCCGAACATGGGTCCTGCTCCTTCAAATGGGGCAGCCCGAAGCGGGCGCGCCGTTGTTTGACGGAGAGGAAGGTAGAAGACGGGTGTGAAGGGCGCGCCGGAGCCGCATGAAGAAACGTGAAGGGCCGCGGGCGCCGGCGGGATGAAGACGCGAATGTGGTCTGTTCATCTCCCGAGCGATTTTCAGCGTCTCGGATTGTCCTCTGTACGACGACCGCCTGCCCGCTGGGCGGGGGTCGGGTGGACAAAGGAGTCCGGGAGGTAGATTGTCGCGGCAGTGTCGGAGCGATGTCCGCCCCGCACTGGTGGTCCGGCTGGTCCCGGGGCACCGTCTAGCAGAAAGAAGAAGGTCACATGGCACTCGGTACAGTGAAGTGGTTCAACGACGCCAAGGGTTTCGGCTTCATCGCTCAAGAGGGCGGTGAGGACGTGTTCTGCCACCATACGGCCATCAACATGGATGGCTTCCGCACCCTCCAGGAGGGTCAGCGGGTGGAGTTCGAAGTGACCCGTGGCCCCAAGGGGCTGCAGGCCCAGAACGTTCGCGCGGCCCCCTAAGGACTCGCGTCATTCCTGGCCACCCTTGAGTGAGCCCGAGGCCCGGTCTTCCCACAGGGAAGGCTGGGCCTTCGTCTTTGGTGCGCCCTGGCCCGTCGAGCGGGCGAGCGTCGCCACGGGCCCCGTCGAGCCCTTCCTCATTCCTTACCTTCAGGGCTGAGCGCGGCGCATCCGCCGCCTGACGCCCGAGGGCGAAGGAGACCAAGGCATGGGGGATACCAGCGTGAAGAAGGTGGAGAGCCGGCACTCACCCCGGGGAGACATGGGGCAGAAGTACCTGGCCTCCGGCGTGCGAGTGTCCATGCGACTGTGGGAGGACGAGCCACCTGGCGAGCCCCGGCCCGCCGCTCCGCGCGACTACGAGACGGTGGGCTTCGTGCTGAAGGGCCGCGCGGAGCTGCACCTGGAGGGGCAGGTCATCCTGCTCAACGCGGGTGACTCGTGGCTCGTGCCGCGGGGCTCCAGTCACACGTACAAGATTCTCGAGACGTTCTCCGCGGTGGAGGCCACCAGTCCACCCGCGGCGGTGCACGGCCGCGACGAGGGCGCCGAGAAGGAGCAGAAGCCCGCGAAGGCCTGAGGGTGCTCGGTGAGGAGCGAAGCGCACGGGCTCGCCGTCGAGGGGCGAGCCCGGGTGTTCTTCAACCCCGAGGTGGGATGGGCGCTCTGGAGCGCCGCCCCCAGGCGACGAAGAGCGAGAGCCCCACGAGCAGGAAGTTGAAAGGGGTGTTCGCCGACTCGCCACGCGAGATGTGGAAGAGGATGGCGGAGCCCTGGAGCGCGGCGCAGCCCAACGCGGCGAGGACGGTGAGGCCCGGTTTGATTCGCGTGAGCGAGGGCAGGACGATGCCCAGCCCGCCGAGCAGGTCGACCACGGCCGTCGCGTAGAGGAACGCCGCCGGGACTTGTCCCGCCCACGGAATCATCGCGGCGAGCTGGGGGATGGGCGTCAGGAGCTTCCAGACGCCCGTGCCGGCGAAGATGAGACCCAGGAGGGCCTGGGTGACCCACAGGCCGATGGGGAGGGCTTTGGATGCCTTCGCGCTGCCGCCGAACGCGGTCGTCATGGCGTACCTCCGGGTTCAGAGACCTCGCCTATCTTCCATGCTCGCGGATGCCGGACAAGGAGGCACATTGAAGTCACTAGGGAACGGAAAGATGACCAAGCGCTTCGTCGACGACTGCGTCGCGACGCGTGAAATCCTGAGCCTCATCGGGGACAAGTGGAGCGTCATGGTCATCGTCAACCTGGGTGACGGCGCGGTCCGCTTCAGCGAGCTCAAGCGCGCCATTGAAGGCATCTCCCAGCGCATGTTGACGCTCACGCTGCGGGGGCTCGAATCCGATGGGCTCGTGTCGAGGACCGTCTTTCCGACGACGCCGCCGCGCGTGGACTACGCGCTCACGAAGTTGGGACGAACGTTGTTGGAGCCGGTGACGGAGCTGGCCATCTGGGCGCAGCGCCACCGACCGGAGATTCAGCGGGCACGCGAAGCCTTCCAGCGCGCCGCTGTTCCGAAGTGAGCGTGTCCATGGTGCTTCGACTGCCCCCGAACCTCCCGTTCGATTGAGACCCCCGCGAACAGACATCCGGGTCCGCATCCAGGGCGGAGCCTCCGCAAGCCGTGGGCATCGTCAGGACTACCGCCACCAGCAGTCGTGACCCGTTGTCCGCGCACCCCGAAACGAGTCAGGGGCGTATGTCGTCCGCGAACTGGCGCACGGTGGTGGCCAGGTCCGCGCCCAGGATGAGGACCTGGGCCCGTGTGTCCGGGAGTGCTTGGCCCGTGCGCGAGCCGGAGACGTCAATGGAGACTGGCGCACTCGCGGACTGGGTGCCGCATCGCACTTCGAGTTGCCCTCGGAGTCCGAGTTGGAGGGCGCCATTCATCGGATGGGTGCCGCTGCCCCCGTTGATACGGAAGCTGGAGGTGCAGCCGGCCTCGGGCGGAAGCGGGCACTCGCCTTCGTTGACGGAGAAGGTGGTCTCACCTGTCATCGTCGCGCGGATGCCAGCGCCGCAGTCCATCCCGCCGAGATGGATCTGCACCCGGCCAGGATTCCTGGCAGGGGCCTCGATTCGAACGACATCCAGGATGGACGAGACGTCTGTCTGTCCATTCAGGACGATGCTCATGGTTCCCGTGACGTCATACGTGCCCGCGACGTTGGGACGATGGTCGGGTTGATTGTCGCCAGGAGGCTCGACATGCCCCGGCTCCTCTGGGGACTGGGAATCACTGTCACCACACGCACTGAGTGCCAGCAGGGCGACTGCCATCAAGACACGCGAACGCAGCATTTGGGGCTCCCCTTCAGGAGAAGAAGCGCGAGACACCAGTGCCGGCCATGGCGTCTCTTGCACAGGGAACCCCGGGCCTCCATTTTCTGCGCACGGCTTCTTCCTCCTGCTAGAGCGTCAGGCATGCGAATCGCGGTATCCGGGACGCATCGCGCGGGGAAGTCCACCCTCATCGACGAGCTGTCCGAGCAGCTTCCCACCTATGTGACGGTGGATGAGCCGTACCACCAACTGGAAGAAGAGGGGCACGAGTTCCCGCAGCCCCCTTCGGTCGAGGACTTCGAGGCGCAGCTCGCGCGGTCCATCGCCAACCTGGAGGACGCTCCCCGCGACGTGTTGTTCGACCGCTGTCCGGTCGACTTCATCGGCTATCTGCTGGCCCACGAGGACAGCGACGCGTTCGACGTCGAGGCGTGGCTCCCGCGAGTGCGCGAAGCGGTCCAGGGGCTCGACCTCATTGTCCTGGTTGGGATTGAGCGCCCGGACCGCATCTCCTGCTCCGTCTCGGACGACAACGACCTGCGCGTGGCGGTCGACGAGAAGCTGAAGGAACTCCTCCTTGATGGGGCCTACGCCTTTGACGTGGAGGTGCTCGAGGTCGAGGGCTCTCTGAGCGCGCGTGCGAAGCAGGTGCTCGCGCATCTCTCTTCGTCACGTCGGGATTGAGCGCGTCGTGCGGGCCACAGCGGGCCGAGTCCCGACGGCTGCGGGTCCTCGTCCAGCCTGGGGCGCCGTGGAGAGTTGCCCAGGTCAATCCTCTCGCCGGGTGGGCGCTGACATTCCGCTCATCAGGATGCCCAGGTAGCGCTCGCTCGCGGCCCTGGGCTCTCCTCCGATGCGCACGGCATGCACGACGCCGCAGATCAGCCGACGGACGTCGTCGACGCCAACGTCCGTCCGGATGGCTCCCGCTCGGTGGGCACGGGCCAGCAGACGCTGGGTGGCCACGCCGAGTTCGGCCTTCAGCTTCGAAGTCTGCGGCAGCGCGTCCTCCTGCGTGCTGAGGACCTCCGCCAACCCCACGTCGGCCAGTTGCAGCTTCAGGACGGCCCGGAGGAAATGATGCAGTCCCTGGCGAGGCTCGCTCGCGGCCTCGGCTGCCCGTGCCTGCACGACGAGGGACTCGAGGTGCTCGTTCACCAGGGCCTCCAGGAGCGCCTGTCGGGTGGGGAAGTGGCGATACACCGTCCCTACCCCCACGCCCGCGGCCCGAGCCACCTGGTTCAACTGCAGGGACGCATCCCCCTGGGCCATCAGCTCCCGGGCGATGGCCAGCACGTGCTCCCGGTTGCGAGCGGCATCCACGCGCAGTGGCGGCTTCTCCTGCTTCTTCATGCGGCCATCCTAACGGCCAGGGAAACGGATTCTTTATCCGAATGGCTTGAAAATCCACCAGCCGCGCCGTATCCAATAGGCAGAAGTGGATGCCCCATCCGTTTCCATTCCGTGGAGCGGGCCTGGGCCGTCCTCCTACCTGGGAGCCGTCACGTGACTGGGCACACCGATGTTTCGCAAGCGCGTCGCCAGGAAGAAGGCGTCCCCAAGGACTCGGAGGCTGGCGAGCAGGTCGCGCTCGTCACGGGGGCCAATGCGGGCATCGGGTTGGCGCTCACGCGCAGCCTCCTGTCCACGGGCTGGCAGGTCATCGCGGTGAACCGCTCCGCCTTTCCCGAGGATGATGTCCTCCTGAAGGACGCTGTCGGCACGGGTCGACTGCGCGTCTACACGGCCGACCTGACGGACTTCGACGCGCTTCGCGCCGTGCTCGGTGAGCTCAAGGCGCGGGAGGCACGCATCGACGTGTTGTTCAACAACGCGGGCGGCAGCTTCCCGACGCTCGCGTTCTCCAAGCAGGGACGCGAGGTCCACTACGAACTGCAGACGGTGGCGCCGTACGTCCTGCTGATGGAGCTGCGAGAGCTGCTCCACCGGGGGGAGCTGAAGACGGTCATCAACACCTCCTCGGCCGTGTTCCTGCGGACGAAGGCCTTCGACCCGGGCGCGTTGGAGCGTCCCTCGAACTTCAAGATGCTCCTGGGCCCGTATTCGACGACCAAACTGGCGCTCTCGCTGTGGACGCGCGAGCTGGCGCCCCAGCTCGCCGCCGAGGGAATCCGACTCCTCAGCGTGGACCCGGGAGGCAACAACACACAGCGGGCCGGCAAGCCGTCGGGCCTCCCATTCTGGCTGCGGCCCATCGTGACGCTCTTCTTCCCGCCCCCGACGAAGGGCGCGTCGCTGCTGTACGACGCGGCCCTCGGGAATGCCAGACGGGAGCCACCGGGTGCCTACCTCGTCCAGGGGAAGGCGACCAGGCTGGGCTTCCAGACGCAGGGGCGCGCTGTCCTGGACCAGGTGCGAACCATCCATGCCCGGGAGTTCCCGGCCCAGCCTCCTCGGGCCTGAGGCTTCCGATTCTTGAGCACGCCCCGCCGTTCACCTACTCCATGCCCATCGCCTCCGGATTGGAGACGCCCTTCAGCATGGGCCCGCTGGGCCCGCCGTTGCGGATGCACTCATCCGAGTGTTGCGAGATGATGTTGTCACAGCCATCCGGGGGGTTGCCCCATTGGAGGGTGATGTCCATCCACCCTGGCCCGTTCGTCGAGGTATAGGTTCCCAGCGGCTGCCAGGGGATGATGACGGGGTTGACCCACCCGGGCCACGGCGTGCCTCGCCCTGTTTCGTCGCTCAGGACCTCGCCGTTGAAGAACGTCCTGTAGGGATGCGAGCCGCTGTCCGCATAGACGCCGTGCGAGCCAAAGGCCGCATAGGTCTCCGGGTGGAAGTTCAGCAGGCTCAGCGCCTTGTCTCCGAAGGAGAAGAGCTGCCCGTCGGCGTGCTGCGCCATGTAGACCTGCGTCGGTCGCCCCTCGACGAAGCGCACGGTGACATGCTCCCAGTCACCCACGTGGTTGCCGAAGGTCGAGAACCTCCCGATGCATTTATGCACGGCATTGTAGGTGCCGATGCAGACACGCTTGCCCCCGTTGTAGGGATAGAACATCCAGTAGACGACGTCGGTCGTCTGGGTCGGATTTCCGGCCTGCGTACGAGGGATGATTTGCGCATACATCGGCACGTGGGTCGTCGGGTCCGGACGCTGGCCGGTCAGGAACGCGGGGTCCGTACAGGAGGCGCAGCCCAGTGGCTCCTTCGTCTCCAGGTAGTACCCGACAGGCTTCACGTTCGCGAGGAAGAACTCGGCGGATGACGGCCAGTAATACTCGTCCGGATGGAGCCAGACCATGGGCGCGTACTGGAGGACGGTGAGGTCATCGACTGGTGCGCCCTGGAGCTCGGGGTTGGCGAGGGCGCTCTTGTTGAGGGCCCAGAAAAGGCTGGCATTGGCGCCGCCATAACCCACCTGGCCCACCATGGAGGAGACGGTCAGGGTCCGGTGGTCGATGGGATTGGCCTGGAAGACAGTGCCGTCGCTATAGCCATGTGAGCCCTGGTCGTCCCAGAGCCAGGCGGGGCTGGCGGGCAGGACATATTCGCTGCGGACACATCGGACGAGCTGGGTGGAGGGCTTGTCATAGCCCAGGGTGGCCACCGAGCCGAGGCAGGTATAGCCAGGAGCGGGCTTGGGGTGCCAGAAGCTGGCATCGTGAGAGCCGCCGGTGTGTTTGTCATCCCAGACGAAGTCGTAGTCGATGGGAGGCGCCAGGAGGTCCCCCTCACCGGAGACGGCGAAGGTCATCCGAGCCGGTGTGCCGTGAGAGGGCAAGGCCACGTCGCCCAGGGAGTAGTAGCCCGGGAACTTGTCGAGCTTGGGACGCCAGACGGAGATGTCGTGGTTCGCTCCGGTGTTGTGGTCGTCGTAGACCCAATCGAAGGTGCTCACCGCCTGGACGGAGAGGCGCAGCGGATAGCGGAGCCGGGCCTTGTCGGACCGGAGCGTGAAATCGGCCGTCTCCCCGACCTGGGTCGTCGCGGCGACGAGCTTGTAGCCGCCGGGCTGGAGGTAACAGGCGATGTGCGCGCGTGAGCCGCCATTGGAGTTGTTCGCCTCCGCGAGCACGCGTCCGCTGGAGTCGAGGAGGTAGAGGTAGGGACCGACGATATCGGCTTCGAGGTCGAAGGTGACGATGTCGGGGGGGCCGGAGTACTCGACGAGGAATTGCCGGTTGGCGGTGCTGGTGGGGCTCTGACCACCAGAGGAGCGCCATTGTCCGGAGAGGATGTTGTTGTGACGGGAGGTGGTGGACTCGACGACGAGACTGGACGCCGTGGCGTTGAGGAGGTTGCCGGAGAGGTCCGTGTCCTGGGTGAGGACGATGCGTTGTCCTGAGAAACCCGAGTCCGCGTAGAGGGTGACCTGGAAGCCCTCGGGCACCTTGAGGGAGCGAACGGTGTCATTGCCCAAGGTCAGTTGGTTGATGTCATAGCGACCCGCGCGCAGCGCCTGACGGGCCCCCTTGAACTCGTGCTGGGAATAGAGGGTGACGGGGGCTTCCACCCGGATGCTGGAGGTCTGTCTGTCCCAGCCAGTGCCCGTCAGGATTGTGTCGGAAGTGACGGTGGTGAAGCTGCCGGAGAAGCCCGCGTGCTCATAGATTGTGACGGCCCAGCCTCGTGGAACATGGAGGGAGCTGATGGTGTCATTGCCGACGGTGAGCTTCTGCTGGTCGTACCAGCCGGGCTGGAGCGGCTGCGCGAAGGGCTCCGCACCGCCGGAGGGATAGACGCGCACGACAGGCGTCCACGTGGTGGGCGGATGGGCATAGAAGAGGGGAAGAGAGCCGCCGAGGGCGGGGTCGGCGCCGAGAGGAGCCATCCAGCCGCAGTAGCCACCGCCTGTGATGGAGACGACCTGGTCGACGAAGCTGTAGGACGCGGTGCCTCGCTGGCTGAAACCACTCGCCACGAAGGAGTTGGAAGCCACCTTGAACGGGGTGCCGCGCAAGTCGATGTTGGCCCTGCCGGAGTCACCCCAGTCGCAGGACATGGCGGTGGCGTAGGGCATGGTGGAGATGTTGGCCTGGCCATTGTGTGAGAGCGCGCCGGTGGACCTGGCGAACCGCTGGTCGGACGTGACGACCTTGAGTGTGACGGGGTCGATGCGCAGCCTGGAGAAGACGGTGCGGACGCTGGTGCCAGTCGCCGCGCCACCCGCGGTGTACTGGGCGAAGTTGGAGTGGAGGCCGTTCTCGGGGAGCGGGAGGTACTCGGTGGGGGTGCCCGCCATGTCATGGCACCAGGCTCTCCAGGGCCGAGCGGCGTCCCCCATGAAGTGCAGGATGTATTCACCGTCCATGGCCTGGGGCTGGGCGCTCTTGATCTCCTGACAGGACTGCTCCCTCAGGGGCGCGAGCCGTTGCTGGAGGACGGGCAGGCTCCCGTCCACCTCGATGCCTTCGCCCTGGCAACCCGTGAAGAGCGCGAGGAGTCCCCCGAGGAGCACTCCGTGCCACGCAGCGGACTTCAAAGAAAAACCCAGACGCATGTCGCCAACCCTTCGCTCGATTCAAGGAGCGGGCTGGAGACGGTGCGGGGCTTTCGGGTGTGATTCCCCGGGGATTAATCCGGCGCGGCGAAGACCGTGGCGCGCGCGTCCCTGCGCCTGCGCCAGTAGAGGAACACGGGCACGCCCGCGCCGAGCAGCAGCGTGCCCTTGAGCGCGTTGAGGGGATTGGAGGCCGTGGAGCCCACCACGACGTAGACCGCCGCCGCGATGAAGAGCAGGGGTGTGACGGGGTAACCCGGCACGCGATACGACACGCGAGGCACCTGTCCCTCGCGCTCCCGGGCCCGGTAGACGAAGAGCGTGGCGGCCGTGGCGCCGAAGACGAGCCAGTCGGCGAAGACGACGTAGTCGAGCAGCTCGCCGTAGGTCCCCGTGCCCGTGAGGAGGATGGCCCAGACCGCCTGGAAGACGATGGCCGCGGACGGTGTGTGGTAGCGCGGATGCAGCCGCGCCATCCACGGGAAGAACAGCCCATCCGCCGCCATCGCCTGATAGACGCGGGGCGACACGAGGATGACGAGGTTGAGGAACCCGAAGGTGGAGAGCGCCACGCCCGCGGTGATGAACGTGCGGCCCGTGGGTCCCATCAGCAGCCCGAGCGCGTCCGCCGCGGGCGCGTTGCTCGCCGCCAGTCCCTCCGCTCCGAGCGTGCGCAGGTAGGTGAGGTTGGCGAGCAGATACACCGTCACCACGCCGATGACGCCCCAGAGGAGCGCGCGGGGCAGGTTGCGCTCCGGATTCACCAGCTCCTCGGCCACGAAGTTGGTCTGCTGCCAGCCGCCGTAGCTGAAGAGGACGGGGACGAGCGCGGCGCCAAGGGCCAGCACGATGGAGTCCGGAGGCACTGGGGGCGTCGTGGTCCCCACCGAAGTCGAGGCCCCCGCGAGCAGCAGACCCGCGCCGATGAGCACCGCGAGCGCCACCAGCTTGAGCACCGTGAAGACGTTCTGCGTGAGCGCTCCGGGCCGCACGCCGAAGTAGTTGACCCCGGACAGCAGGATGATGGCGCCGACGGCGAGCGGGAACCGGTAGCCGTCCGAGAGGCCCGTCAGCGCCAGCGTGTAGTTGGCGAAGGTCACCGCCACCGCGGCGATGGCGCCCGTGGCGATCATCAGCAGCATTCCCCAGGCATTGAGGAAGGCGGGCAGCTCGCCAAAGGCATCGCGCAGGTAGACGTAGCTGCCGCCCGCCTTGGGGATTCGCTGGCCCAGCTCGCCGTAGATGAAGGCGCCGATGAGCGCCACGACACCGCCCAGCAGCCAGGCCCCCAGCGTGAGGGCGGGGGTGTGCACGCGCTGGGCGACGATGGCGGGGTTGAGGAAGATGCCCGAGCCGATGATGCCGCCGATGACGAGCATCACCCCCGAGAACAGGCCCACTCGACGCGCATAGCCTCCGCCCGACGTTCCTGACGGCGCTCCAGCTTCATGCTCGGCGGAAGGGCTCATGGCCCGAGCATAGACGGGAGGGTTCGGGGCCTGTTGAACTTCACGTCCTCGAAAGAATGGCCCATCCGCTTCTTCATCGCGGGTCGCGGGTTGGCTGCTGAACAGCGCGGAGCTCGTCGTCACCGGGGGGAAATCCGGTTCGTGGGGGGCCTGCGTACGGCCTCGGGAACGCAGTCCGTTGCCTCTCCTGGGGAGCCCATGACGCTTGTCAGTCCGCAGTACAAAGTCCTCGCCGTGCTCGCCACCGCGCTCCTGCTCACGGCTTGTAGTGACGACGATGACCCCACGCCGACTCCCGATGCGGGGATGGATGCCGGGACGGACGCTGGCTCGGATGCGGGGACGGACGCTGGGCCGGACCCGGTCATGGTGGGCGAGGTCATCGCGCTGACCGCATCCAATACGCTCGTGTCCTTCAATCGCGCGACGCCTGGCACCCTGGTGGGCTCTGTCGCCGTGACGGGCCTGAACCAGGGCGAGTCGCTGCTGGGCATCGACTACCGTCCCGCGGACTCAGGGTTGTATGGCCTCACCAGCGGGGGCCGAATCGTCACCCTGGCTCCAGACACCGGCGTCGCCACCGTGAAGTCCACGCTGTCCGCCATGACCGGAGACGACAATCCATTCACGGGCCTCGGTGGCACCGACTTCGCCGTGGACTTCAATCCCGTGGCGGACCGCCTGCGCGTGGTGAGCAACACGGGGCAGAACCTGCGCATCAACGTCGACACTGGCGCCACCATCACCGACGGTGCCATCAATGGTGGCAATTCCGGCGCGCAGGTCTCCGGTGCGGCGTACACCAACTCCTTCGCGGAGACCGCCACCACCCGCCTCTTCGTGCTGGATGCGGCAACCGACACCGTCTACCTCCAGGACCCGCCGAACAACGGCACGCTCTCTTCTCCGGCGGCGTTGGGCGTGGATGCCTCGGCGGTGAATGGCTATGACATCGATGCTCGCACCAACGTCGGCTATGCGGCGCTGACGGTCGGCGGCACGCAACGGCTGTACCGCATCACCCCGGCGAACACGACGACGGCGGCCACGGAGCTGGCGGCCATCGGCTCGACGGAGCCCATCAAGGGGCTGGCCCTGAAGCAGGAGGTGGGGGCCGCGGTCTACGGCCTCACCGTCGACAACCAGCTCGTGCGCGCCGCTGTCTCCGCGCCCAACACCCTGACCGCGACGGTGGCGGTGACGGGCGTGCCAACGGGAGAGACGCTGCTCGGCATCGACCAGCGCCCGGCGGACCGGACGATGTATGCCCTGTCGTCCGCGGGGAAGCTCTACACGGTGGACACGCAGACGGGCGCGGTTACCGCGAAGTCCACCCTGGCCGCCGACCCCGCCGACCTCACGGACCCCTTTACCGCCCTGTCGGGAGCCTCGTTCGTCATGGATTTCAACCCGGTGGCGGACCGTCTGCGCGTGGTGAGCGACACGGGGCAGAACCTGCGCATCAACGTGGACACGGGCGCGACGACCACGGACGGCGCCATCAACCGGACGCCGGCTGCCGTCGTCTTCGGCGCGGCGTATACGAACAGCGTCATGGGCGCGACGGCGACGACGTTGTTCGACCTGGAGCGCAACGACAACGTGCTGACCCAGCAGGTGCCCCCCAACAATGGCACGCTCGTCAACGTGGGCGCGCTGGGCGTGACGTTCGTCGGCGCGGCGGGGTTCGATATCGCTGGCGGTGACAACGGGCTGCCGCTGGTGGCGGGCCGCACGGCGGCCAGCGGGCCCTATGTGCTGTACCAGGTGAATCTGCTGACCGGCGCCGCGACGTTCTTCCCGCGCACCGCGACGACGGCGGAGCAGGCGGCCATCGGTGGGGCTTCCGGCCCGGCGCTGCGAGACATCGCCGTCGTGTACTGACACAGGCGCGTGAAGGACATGCCGGGAGAAACGGGGCCCAGGCCCGGATGCCGGGCCCCGTGTTCATCAGCCGTCGAGGCCGACGAAGGAGTGGAACGTGTTGCCCGAGGTGGCGACCGAGCAGGGGCCTGGGGTGCTTGAGTAGCAGTAACTACTAATTCGATGGGGAAATTAGTAGTTTCTAGTAGCTTCACCTCCATGCGAATCCCAGAAGCACCCCCGGGCAGGCAGGCCATCCTCGAGGAGCTCGTGCGCTTGGGGACCGAGCGGCTGGTCAAGCTGTTGGGTATGCAATGGGGGCCCGAGGTAGAGGGGCGCTATCTCCATTGGGACGAACTGCGACGGCATCCCGCACCCGAAGGGTTGACCCATCGGGAGTGGTGGCTCCTGGTGGCGCAGGGCCGGAACGCGCTGCGGACCGAGCTGCCCCTGCCGGACAATCAGGGACGCGCCTTCAGCTACACCCGCCCTGACAGCCTGCTCGAAGGGCTCCATCGCATCGACCGAGGGTTGGGCAATCACCTGGAAGCCACGGAACCCCATCTGGTCAACAAGGACGTGCGTGACCACTACATCATTCGCTCTCTGATGGAGGAGGCTATCACCTCCAGTCAGCTCGAGGGGGCCTCGACCACGCGCAAGGTCGCCAAGGACATGCTGCTCCAGAATCGTCCACCCCGGACGAAGGGAGAGCGGATGATCCTCAACAATTTCCAGGCGATGGAATTGTTGCGCCGGCGAGTGCAGGAGCCGCTCTCCATCCGTTTCCTTCTGGAGCTCCACGAGACGCTCACGACCGGTACCTTGGATTCGGAAGATGAGGTCGGCCGACTTCGGCATCGCGATGAGGTCATCACGGTACTGGACCGGGGAGACGGTGAGGTTCTTCACATCCCGCCCGATGCGGACGAGCTTCCCTCAAGGCTCAGACAGTTGTGCGCCTTCGCCAACGAGGAGAGTGCTCAGGTCTTCATCCACCCTGTGGTGAGAGCCATCTCGCTCCACTTCGCGCTCGCGTACGAACACCCGTTCGTCGATGGGAACGGACGGACCGCGCGAGCCCTCTTCTACTGGAGCATGCTCCGGCAGGGGTATTGGATCGCCGAGTTCCTTTCCATCTCGCGCATCATCCAGCGCGCTCCCGTGAAATACAGCCGGGCCTTCCTGTTCACGGAGACCGATGGGGGGGACCTGACCTACTTCCTGCTGAATCAACTGGAAGTCATCCACCATGCAACTGATGACCTCTACAAGTATCTGGACCGCAAGAGCCGGGAGGTGGGGCAGGTGGACCAGCTCCTTCGAGGAGACGACAGCTTCAACCACCGGCAGCGCGCCCTGCTGGCCCATGCGCTTCGGCATCCCACCGCTCGGTACGACATCCAGTCGTTCCAGAAACAGCATGCGGTGGTCTACCAGACCGCGCGACAAGACCTGCTGGACCTGGAGCGAGCGGGGCTCTTGAAGAAAACGCGCATCGGACGCGCCTTCTCGTTCATTCCTGCCCCTGGGCTCCAGCAATTGTTGAAGCGGTTGAGGGCTTGAAGAGGGCCGGTGGACGACCCGGCCCTCTTCCTCACTGGCTCACGGCGGGTGTCGCTACTTGTTGTCCTCGTAGAACTTCTTCAGCTCCTCCTCCGCGCTCTCCAGGTTCTCCGACGCCTTGTCGATCTTCTTCTGGAGGGCCTGGTCCTCGGCGGCCAGCTCCCTGATGCGCTGGTGGACTTCGTCCATGCGCGCCTCGTCCGGGTGGGACTGGCTCGCCTCTTCGAGGTAGCTCCCCAGCTCATGATGCAGGTTGGCCTGCTGCTGCTCCATCTCCTGGATGGCTTCCCGGATGAAGCGGGCCCGCGACTGGGCCAGCGGCTCGCTGAAGAGGGGGTTGGAGCCGTTGATGCACCCGCCGATGAACTTCACGACCTTGAGGGCGGAGTTGCCCTTGCGGAGGGTGGACACCACCGGGTTGTTCAGGAACCGCTTGCCCAGGTCGTACCCGGCCTTCACGCCCGAGACGACCTTGGGTCCACCGACGCGCACGCCCGCGGCGATGGCGATGGGCGCGCCGACACTCACCCCATTGCCGACGGCGTCCCCGTGGGTCAACGGCTTCTCCTCGGTGCCCGTCGGGTCCACCAGGTCCAGCGGACGGTTGCTCACATAGCTGTAGAGGTTGCACTCCACGGGACTGGCGCGGCACTTCTCCAGGTCCTCGAGGAACAGCGGGTCCGGCGTCGTGAAGCGGTTGATGCGAGCGTCGTAGTCGCGAACGCCCATGCGCACGAAGCCCAGGTCCGCGTCATAGGCCTTCTCCACGTAGTCCATCGCCGCCGCGCCCGTGGGGTGCGTCGCCCTGTCTCCGAAGGGAGAAGCAATCCTCGGCGTGCCGTCCGCGTCCGCCATCACCGTGCCCCGGCGGTCGGTGGACAACAGCCGGAAGGTGCCGTTCTGGAGCGCCCCCACCAACTGCGAGTCCACGCGCACCGGCTGGGTGATGCCCGTGCCGTCCAGGTACGCTCCGCCCTCCAGGTAGGCCGCCAGCGGCGTCCCCGAGCCATCGCGCTTCAGCAGGCGCTCGCCATCCTCGTCGTACAAGAAGCTCCAGGACTGGGTGCCCTTGGTCGCGGTGGCCACCTGGCCGTCCGGCCCGTACGTGAGGCTCAGGTCATCCCTGCCCACCGTGCGGCCCAGTCCGTCCATCGTGTACGTCACGCCCCCGGCGACCAGCGTATTGGCGCCCGTGACGAGGTTGCGCGTGCCCGACGCGTCGGAGATGTGCGTGGACAACCCCATCGCGTCGAAGCCGTAGTCATACACATGCTGCGCGTCCTGCGCGGAGGACAGGAAGCCCTGGGGTGAATAGCCATACTGGCGCACGAGCGTCGTGCCGCCCAAGCCCATCACCTCGCTGCCGGTGAGCCCCCGCGCATTCAGCTTCCAGGCGATGCCGGAAGTCCACGCGGGCGTCGTGTGCATGAGGGTGGTGCGCTGCCGGGTGAGGGCGTCGTAGCCCATCTCCACGAACGTCCCACCGCCGAAGTCCACCTTCGCCGTCTGGCCCAGGCCGTTGTACTGGACGCTCGCCCAGGGCTGGCCGTTGCGCGTCAGCGCGCTCATCCGTCCCCAGGCATCCCAGGAGTAGCCGAGCGTCGTCGTGGAGAGGACCGCGCCCCCCGCGTCCTTCACGCGAGTGACTTCCTGGCTCACCTCTCCGCTCTCCGCATACGTCAGCTCGCTCTCCACCGTGCGCCAGCCGCTCAACTGGAGTGTCGACTTCGACAGCGTGCCGTCCGTGCGGTACTCCATCCGCTTCGTGTACCCGTCTCCCGACGTGGCGGTGAGCAGGCCTGGAACGCTCGTGTTGGCGGGCGCGGCGGGTGAGGCGCCGTCGTAGTAGAGCTGGTACGACTTCACTCCGCCCGTGGCGCTCGTGTGGGTGATGCCGGTGCGGCGGCCGATGCCGTCGTACTGGTAGCTCTCGCCGCGGACCAGCGTGTTGCCCGGCGTGCGGAACTGCTTGGCGGACACCAGCCACGTCCCGGGGGCGTACTGGAAGTCCACGTTCGCCACGCCGTCGCGCTCCATGCGGTTGACGCGGCCATAGGCGTCATAGGCCAGGCGGTGTCCCTGGCTGTCCGGCATCGTCACGCTCCGCAGGCGTCCCAGCGAGTCGTAGGTGTACGAGTACGCGAAGCCCAGCTCGTCCTCGTACCGCGTCATCCGCTTCGCCGCGTCCAGGAACTGGCGACGCGTCTGCATGCCGTTCTCCTGCGTCTCGACGACGAGCCGTCCGCCCTCCAGGGCCCAGGACGTCGCCAGGGCCTGCTGGACGTCGGCGTGGTGGCGCAGCACCTTCTCCACGTCGTAGCCGAAGACGGCGGTGCGCACGCTCGACGTCTGCTCGATTCCGCCCAGCAGCGTCGCGTAGTCCAGGGCCGCCATGTCCGTGTTGGCCGGCAGGTTCGGACGCACGTAGCGCGTCTTCTCCCGCTGCTGGCGGCTGTGCAGCGTCAGCCCATCCACCACCCAGCCCTCGGGGATGAGGCGCGTTTTGGCCACGTCCTCGCCGGCCGCGGTGGAGTACTCCTCCGTGTAGCGCCGGGCGTTGCTGCCCGCGTCCACCAGCGCCGTCGCGGCGATGCCCGCGGGCCGCGTGGCCGTGGCGAACCGGTAGCTGAGCGTCTCGTTGGG
This sequence comes from Myxococcus sp. AM011, assembly GCF_013372595.1. NCBI lineage: Bacteria > Pseudomonadati > Myxococcota > Myxococcia > Myxococcales > Myxococcaceae > Myxococcus > Myxococcus sp. AM011. The sequence goes on along the minus strand of NZ_JABXEM010000056.1, from coordinate 25,263 downwards.
GTTCACCTCGCTCGCGACACCGAGCGAGTCCCACCGCTTCGCCAGCCGCTCCATCCCGTCGTAGCGGAAGCGCTCCACGTGGGTGCTCGCCCCGCGCCGCGTGGTCAACGTCAAGAGGCCGTCGTGCAGCGGGTGACGCTCGGTGACTTCCAGCGCGACGCCGTCAGGCTGAATGACCTTGGAGAGCAGCAGGCGACCCGGAGCGTAGTCGAACGTCGTGGTGCCCCGGCCGGGCTCGCTCACCGTCTTCACGGTGTAGTCGGCCGCGTAGCTCACCGTCTGGAGCGGCATGGCGCCTTGCGGTCCTTGCGCCACCACGCTCTGCACCAGTCCCACGGAGTTGCGGGTGATGACGCCCTGGTAGGAGAAGTCCAGCGCGGGCTGCGGGTGCGTGCCCGCGTACGTCACGTTGGAGGGCAGGCAGTGCAGGTGCTTGACGAGCGCCGGCAGGCTGGCGCGTCCCAGCGTGGTGGTGAGCGTGCCCCACGGGGTGGCGCGCACCTGTTGCTGCGGGCACACGCCGTCGAAGGCCACCGTCTTCGTCGACTCGGTGAGCGTCAGCGCCGGCAGGCTCGCGTCGCGGAAGCCCTGTCCCTCCTCCTTCAGGCGCTTGAACGTGAGGCCCTGGTGCGTGGCGTCCTCGTACTCGCGGAAGGACACCTCGCGGACCTGGGGCGTGAGCGCGTCCGTGCGCGTGTCGGAGAGCAGCAGGCCGGCGAAGTCGTCTCCGTTGAGGAAGTTGACCGCGTGGCTCTCTTGCGGCGCGGTGCGCACGACGCTGTCGAAGCCGACGAGGAAACCGCCCTGCGAGTGGTAGTTGGCCCCGAAGTACTGGTAGCCGTAGGTGACGGTGTCGTAGCCCGAGGACGCCGACGTCAGCGACGCGAGCACCGGCTGCCGGAAGCGGGCCCCGGGTGCCGCGGGCAGGCGGGTATAGGTGAAGCCCAGCACGGTGCCCTTGCCGTCGTCCGCGGACTTGAGCAGCCCCGTCTCGGGTCCGTCCAGGGAGGTGCTGTAGGCATCCGAGCCCTTCGTCACGGTGAGGCTGGTGTTGCCGCTGCCCGCGAAGTCGCCCTGAGTCAATGCGCTCGTCGTCCCGTTGAAGAAGGTGAGCGCGGGGACGGTGACCTCGCGGAACTCGCTGCCGTTGTTGACGAAGAGCAGGGCGAGGCCCGGCTTCGACAACAGCACGTCCGACAGGCCGTCGCGATTCACGTCGACGAACATGGCGGAGTAGGTGGCGAGCTGCGCCAGGCTGACGCCCGTCTTCGTCAGCACGGGGAACAGCTTGCTGGAGGCGGAGTCGAACGCGAACCTGCCGGTGCCCGGCCACACGTGCAGGCCGTTGGAGAGGCGCGCGACGATGTCCGGGATGCTGTCGCCGTTCATGTCATGGACCCACGTCGCCGTCGCCGACACGCTGGGCGTCAGCGTCCCGGTGACGGCGGCGCCGAAGCTGGTGCCGGGCGCCACGCCGCTGGTGTTGGGACGCACCTGGAAGCCGCCGGGAACGACGCGGATGAAGTCCGGCTGCTGGTCGCTGTCCAGGTCCACGAAGCGGGTGTGCGGGCCCAACTGCCACGCTCCCGTCAGGGACTGCTGGGACAGCAGCGTGCCCGCGCGGTCGCACACGCGGATGTCCGTGTTGGAGCCGCCGGGGTTGGTGATGGCGACGACTTCGGGCTTGAGCTGGTTGGGGCGCAGGCGCGCCAGCAGCCGGGGCTCGTTGCTCACGTTGGCGGTGGGACGGCACACCGACTGCGTGCCGGCGTTGGCCGGAGGCAGGGCCTCGGCGCGGAAGCCCGAGTCCTCCTGGACGTAGAGCATCTGCGCCTGGGCATGCTCGAAGTCGAGCCGTCCGTCCTCGTCCTCGTCCAGCAGCGTGGCGCGCCAGGGTTGGATGGCGTCCTGTCCCGCGGCGGCGAGCGTCGCGTCCAGCTTCGTCACCCGGGTGAAGCTGGCGGCGGCGAGCGCCTCCGCCGACGCGTGGTACGTGTACCGGGCCGTGGGCGCCACCGTCACGTTGGGCGCCGTGCCGTAGGTCTGGTCCACCTGGGCCAGGTAGAAGGCCACGCCCTCCACGGGCTCGGTGAAGGTGAGCAGGTACTGCCACCGCGCCTCGAAGAGTCCCGTGCTCGCGTTCTTCGCCTTCACCGACACAGAGGACACGCGCCGGTCCAACCGCAGCTTCTTGCTGGAGCGGAAGTCATCCACCGGCTTCGCCAGCGTCGCGTAGCCCAGGTCCACCTGGTACTGGAAGTCATTGCCGGTGCCGCCGTACTGCACCGTCGTCAGGAAGAGGCGGCCCGTCGCATTGGCCTCATAGGTGAAGCGCGTCTTGCGGCCCGTGGCGCTCACGACTTCGCGCAGGGACCAGGAGTAGATGCCCTTGGCCGTGCTCACCTGCGCGCCGTCGCCGAAGGTCCACACGCTGCCGTCGGGGTGGTACGCGGTGAGGGCCGTGGCGGACTGCTCCACGCGTACGGCGGGGGTCAGGTCCGCCGGATACCAGGCGCCATCGGCGCCGCGCACGAGCCGGCCCCAGGGACTGGAGAGGTCGTCCGTCGCGTAGTCCAGGTCGCCTCGGACGCGCCAGCGGCGGATTTCCAGCTTGGTCTGCCAGCCGTGTCCCCACTCGGACTGGCCCGCGTCGGAGGAGTAGGTGGGGAAGGGCGAGCCGAGCACCTCGCCCCTGTCCTTGGGGAGGGTGAAGGGGGAGGCCAGCGCGAAGCCGCCGCGCGCCACGTCGGCCGCGCCGAAGGCCGTCTGCGCGTAGGTGCCGATGAGCGAGCCTCGCTGAGGCGCTGCGAGCTGGGGAGGTTGAATCTTGGCGTCCGTGAAGCCAGCGGGCTGCGCGAGCGCGAGGGGAGAGACGAGCAGGGCGGTGCCGCCCAGCATCCGTCGGAAGAGGGAAAGATGTTTCATGGTCCTACCTGATGGGTGAAGTGCTGACGACAGTGGTACTGCGAGACGACAGGGCGGCGGAGCGCGGGGCGTTCCCCACGTCGCTCCGCCACCCTCGAGGAAACCAAAGAGGGACTACTGGCAGACGGTGACGCCGGAGACCGGAGTCGCCAGCTCCAGCACGTCCACCTTCATGGTGATGACCAGCGCCGAGGCCTCGTCGAACAGCGCGGAAGGCACGTTGCCCAGCCGGATGTTGAAGGTGCCGAACGGCGACAGGCCATTGCCGGCGATGGCGGAGAACGGCTGCTGGAGGTCCTGCGCGAAGAGCGTCAACACCTCGATGTCGTTGCCGAACAGGAGATGGGGCGCCCCGACGAGGAAGTCCTGGTTGAGCATCACGTAGTTCTTGAGGCCCGTCGTGGAGGGATGGGACAGCACGTCACCCCACCGCACGGGCACCGTCAGGCCCGCCTGCGAGTCCGCCGCGTTGGTGCTGCTGAAGGGGCGGACGACCTGGATGCCCAGGTTCTTGATGATGGGCATGTGGTGCTGGCAGAGCAGCGCGCCACCCTGACCTCCCACGCTGTACAGGTCCTCCGGCGTGAGGGTGATGCTCACCTCGCCCGAGCCCGCCAGGAGCGTGTTCCACAGCGTCTCCGAGCGCTCCGCGTTCGCCGCGTGCCACTGGGTGGGCATGCTGAACGCGGGGTTGGGGAAGGCGAACGCAATCGCCACGTCCTTGGGCAGCTTGTCGGTGATGCGCGCCTGGGCCAGGGCCGTCTCGACGGCGGTGACGGCCGCGAGCGCCTTGTCGGCGAGCACCGTGAAGTCATCGGACCAGTTCGCCTGCAACAGCGCGTTGATGTCCGCGTTCGTCTTCAAGCTCACCAGGGAGTTGGGGTGGCGCAAATCCAGCGTCGGGTAGAGGTACTCGGTGACGAGCCCCGTCAACGCGCGCGACTTGTCACGCAGCTCCTCGCCATCCAGGTTGCGCAGGCGCCACAGCGGCAACAGGCGCAGCAGCCGCGCCTGGTTGGCGCCATTCGTCAGGTCATCCGCCAGGGACTGGATGTCGAGCAGCTGGAGCTCAATCGCGCGCTCCACGGTGCGCAGTTGCACCAGTCGCTCCAGTCGGGCGAGCTCCTGGGTGACGAACGTCACGAAGAGCGAGCTGAAGATGTCCGGCATGCCGCTCAACTGGCAGCCCGGGCACTCCACGCTGTACTGCTGGAGCAGTCGCGACTCGGCGTTGGCGCGCAGGGCCTCCAGCTCCGCGTTCGTCACGCGCCCCTGCTCCACGTGGGCCGGCGTCGCCCCGCGCAGCTCGGTCATCACCGTGGCCATGGCCTTGCCCAGCGCCCGGGCGGCTTCGCCGGTGGGCATCAGCCGCACGCTCTTCACCGTGAGCCGGTGGGACACGTCGTCCATGCAGGAGCCCACGTCGTTCACCACCAGGAAGTAGTCGCTGTCCGCCTCCACGATGACGCCCGTGTGCGGCGACTGGAGCACCTGCACGTCGCGGATGTGGTTGCGGCTGGTGCCTCCCGGCGTCATCGCCACCAGCAGCAGGCTGCCCACCGGCGCGTCCGGGAAGGGCGTGTTCGGCAGGCGCAGGCCCATGGAGAAGCTCGCGGTGCTGCGCTGCTCGCTGCCGGAATTCTCGTTGTACGTCCCTTCGATGCCCGTCGAGCTGTTCACGCAGGCCTCGGCCGACACGTAGGCCGTCGTCCCGTTGCCGAAGAACTCCGCGCCGACCTCCGTCTTGACGCCCGCGCACAGCCGGGTCTCCACCGAGCTCTTCGCGAACATGGACAGGTTGGAGCTCTCCGCTTGATAGCCGCTGCCGGAGAAGGTGACGGTGTAGCCCCCGGGGCCCGTGAGGGCCTTGCCGTTGCCCAGGTTGATGGCGGTCGGCGCGTTGCTGGTGGGGTGGGGCAGCACCGCTCCGGAGATGGCGCAGCTCGGCGTGTAGTCGCCTGCCACCTCGAAGTTCAGCAGCTCGCCGCGCAACGCGGGGATGCCGAAGGCCTGGGGACCGCCGGCGCCACCCGGGCCCGGCTGGCGCACCGCGAGCGTGAGGATGTTGAACGTCCCACCCGGAGCGTGGCGTGCCTCATCCGCGCCGATGCTGAGCACCTGCACCGGCCCGCGCTGGATGTCCGTGCCCAGGTTCGGCGACTCGATGTCCAGCGCGGTGTTGAACGCCGCCGCGAAGTCGTTGAACTGGGTCCGCTGCAGCTCCAGGTTGTCCTGGAGGCCGACGAGGTCCGCGTTGAGGGAGTAGAACTCGTTGAGCTTGCGCGCCAGCGTGGTCCGCACCGTCTTCTGGTTGGCGGCGTTGGCCACCTCGCCGAGCACCTCGTTGATGAGCGCGGTGCGGTGCTGGGTGAACTCGTTCAGGGCCGTGGTGAGCGCGCTCTTGCGCGTCGTTACGACGTCATTGATGAAGTTGGCCTTGTACTCCTCGATGCCCGTCTTCAGCGTGTCGCGCGAGGTGCTGACGAAGAAGCCAGACTTGGCGTAGCTGTTGGAACAGGCATCCGCCTTCTCCACCATCTGTGCCCAGCGGGCCAGCGGAGCGGGAGCGCCCGCGGCGCCGCTCTTGAGCAGGGCGGGGCTGTAGGTCGTCTCGCCCGTGGCGGACAGCACCGCCTGGGTGAAGGTTGCGTGGTTTGCGTGCAGCAGGCCGAACACCGCGACCCAGCCCGCGTGGTCCTCTCCGGCCGTGTTCAGCTTGTTGGCCGCCGCCATCGCCGCCTGGAGCGAGGGGGCCTCCGGCACGGCGCCGAACAGCGCCCACAGCTCTCCCGTCTCGGTGTCCACCGTGCCGCCACCGCAGCCCTTGAAGCGGCAGCCGAGGTCGTGCAGGTAGCTGAAGTCCTCCATGCGCTGGAACAGGCCGCTGAAGCCGTCACCCAGCAGCATCAGCAGGGGAGGGCCGCTCATCGCGGGCGTCCCCGTCAGCGTCGCCTCCAGCACCGCCTGGTCCACCAGCAGGCCCGCGTTGAGCGGCTGGGCGTGCAGCGGCAGGCCATTCACGTTGAGCAGGGCGTTCTCGTAGGCGACCTTCCAGAACATGCCGAACGTCTCGCTGAGCTGCTTCATCAGCACCGGGCTGTTGAGGGCGCCGGGGAACATCTGTGCCTGCTGCACCGCGTACCAGTCGCTGATGGACTTCAGGTGGGTGCGCACGTCCTCCGCGTTGGGCACCTTGCGCTGGAGCGTGTCGTTGGGGACGTCCTCGCGGCGCAAGTCGGAGAGGGTCCGCTCGTACAGCTTCACCCACATGGCGTGGTACTTCTCGCGGTACACGTCGCCCTGGCAGACGCCCGCGGGCACCGCCGCCGCCTGGGAGGCGAGGCCCACGCAGTAGGAGACCTGGGAACGGGCGGAGATGCCCGGGACATGGGCCGACGCGAAGCGGGTGCAGGTGTCCATCGCCGCGTTGAGGGCGGTCAGGCTGACGCCGCAGCCGGTCGTGGTCGGGGCGATGAAGCCGGCGCTGCAGGTGGTGTTCGCGCTCGGGTCTGACAGATACAGGCCTCGGATGAACTGTGCCTGTGCGGGCGTGAGCTGGTGGCCGTGCAGCTCGAAGAGCAGCTTCAGGCGGGAGACGACCTCGCCGCGAAGCTGCGCGCCTCCGGCTCCTGCGGGGAGTCCCGAGGCCAGGCCCTGCTGCAGCAGACAGTCATACTTCGCGGTGACCTGGGTGGTGGTGGACTGGGCGGTGAGCGCCAGGTGGTCGCACGTGCGGCAGAACGGCTGCTGCACATAGAGCGGGGAGGCCTCGTAGTTCTTCGGGCTCATGGCGCCCCACTTCGTTGACGCGGCCTGCTTCACGGCGGACAGGGAGGTGCCGGCCGTGTGGTACAGCGGGTTCGCGTTGCACGCGGACACCACGTCATCGCCGAAGCTGTTGTGTCGGCACGTGGGGTAGATGGGCTTCGTCGTGTCGTCGCAGGAGTAGCTGCCCGTGGAGGCTCCGCAGGCTGCGTCCGCCTTGAGGATGTACGTGGGCCACTGGGTCAGCGTGTACGAGCAGGAGCCGGAGGAGGTTTCCAGCTCGCCGGCGCCGTTGTAGCTCTGGATGGTGACGAGGTTTCGGTCCGCGAGCGGGAGGCTGTTGCGCTTCGCGTTCGCCGCCGAGAGGCACTGGGTGGCGCAGTTGAAGCGGGTGACCGTCGTGCAGATTTCGATTTCAGGCGTGTGCGGCTTGGGCCTGCAAATCTCTTCCGAGTACGAGGAGCAGGAGGAGACCGTCGTATTGAAGGCCGTCGTCTTGCGGCTCTCGACGCCGAACTGGGGCAGGCGGCACGACGGATAGTTGAAGCAGGTCTTCTGCTGGTAGCCGGTGAGGGCGCCGCAGCTGCTGTTGGTGCCGGACTTGTTGCAGTCGAGTCCGTACTGCCAGGGCACCGCGCAGACGTTGGACGGGTCTCCCGCGGAGGCCCAGGCCAGGCGGGTGTCATCACACGCGCCATTGAGCGTCTGCGGGGCCGCCGACAGGGCCTCCACGTCGTTCACTTCCTCCTCGGAAGCCTCTCCGCAGGCCATCAGGGCCAGGAGGACTCCGAGACACCACGGGCTCAACGAACGCATGAAACACACTCCTCCCGTGGAGCACGCGCAGGTGCGCGGCTCCCGGGGCTGTGGGCACTTCCAGGGCGCCCTGGGTCAGGGACTGCGATGCGACTCGCGCGGGCCACGCTCGGGGAGGAGCGCGGGCCCGCGGCGGTGTCGTGAAGGCTGTCGGGGAGGGGAACGGAGCCCGCGCCGGATATTCCCGGGGACTATTCCGTTCTGGATGCGGCTGGGGTTGCCCGCGACTCGTGGGGCGGCCTCTTCGGCCTGGGGCGCTGGCACTGCCACGGGTTGACGGCCGAGAGGCGGCTCCCGGCCGTCTTGTCCATCGTCAGCGTCGCGTCGCTGTCGCAGGCACGGATGGCCTCCAACTGTTCCTGGAGGCCATCAATGCCGTCGCCCTGCTTCACCTCACTCCGCGCCGACCTTCGCCTCCGGCCACCGCTGGCCCGAGCTGTAATTGGCGGGAATCCACCGGTAGCTCCTCCCCTCCGCGCCCAGGCGACCCAGTCCGGGGAAGGGCATGTGCGCGAGGCCCAGCAGGTCTCCGCGCGCCGCGGCGTCCGCGAACACACGCGCTCGCTGGGCGGCCGCGGCGCGGTCGTCGACGTCATAGGCGACCGTCACCGAGGGCTCACGAAGCTGCACCGAGCCGAAGTGCATGAGGTCACCGAACAAGACCAGCCGCTGCCTCCGGCTCTCGATGACGTAGCTGCTGTGCCCCGGCGTATGTCCAACGGTCGCCATGACGCGGATGCCCGGGACGATGGAGTCCCCGCCGCCGAACGTCCTCAGCTTCCCGGCGACGCGGTAGGGCTCCACCATCGCTCGCGCCTCCTCGAAGTACTTCGGGTCCACGTTTCCCCTCGGCTTCTCACGCCCGAGCCAGAAGTCCGCTTCGCGCGCGTGGACCTGGAGGATGGCGTTGGGGAACGCCCGGCGCGTGTTGGACATCAGCCCGCCGGAGTGGTCGGAATGGATGTGCGTGAGCAGCACCACGTCAATCTGTTCGGGCTGGTAGCCCGCGGCTTGAATGCTCTGCTGAAGCTGGCCGCCCACGCCGGGGCCGAAGAAGCTGCCCACCCCCGTGTCCACGAGCACCAGCGCCGTGCCGGTGTTGACGAGGAACGCGTTGATGGACAACTCGACGGGGTCCTCGAGGTGGTCGCGCGCGAGCAACTCCTTCACCCGCTCCGGCGTCGTGTGCGTCGCCACATCGCGCACGACTTGTGGAACGGTTCCGTCGGACAGCGCGGTGATTTCGAAGTCGCCCAGCATCATCCGGTAGAAGCCAGGCGCTTGCGTTCGCACCTGGGGCGCGGCTGAGTGGGCGGAGGCCGGAAGCAGTGAAGCGATGGCCAGCACCAGCATCGTGAGGGCGCGTGAGACTGCGAGGAAGGCACTGCGAGGCAGGGGTCTTGTCATGGGAGAGGAGATAGCGCCCGGCCTCGTCTTGGATAAACGGGCGCTCCTCTCACACACTGTTTCACCCCAGAAACAATCAGGAGCGCGTCGCGGAGCCCTGGGGCGCACAGGATGGACGCGATATGCCGCGAGTGGAGGTGGAAGATGGACAGGTTCCTGGCCATGGAGGCCTTCGTCCGCGTGGTGGAGAGTGGCACCTTCACCAAGGCGGCCGACGCGCTGGGCCGCCCGAAGACGGCGGTGACGCGGCTCATCCAGCAACTGGAGGCGCAGCTTCGCGTGAAGCTGCTGCACCGCACCACGCGCCGGGTGACTGTCACGCCGGAGGGCATGACCTACTACCACCAGGCCCTGCGCCTGTTGGGGGAGGTGCGGGAGCTCGAATCCACGCTGTCCCAGTCACGGCGTGGCCCCCGAGGACGCCTGCGGGTGGAGTCGAGTGGAACTCTTTCCCGGCTGCTGATCGTCCCCGCGCTGTCGTCGTTCTACGCGCGCTACCCGCAGATGCACATCGAGCTGGGGGTGAGTGACCGTGTCGTGGACCTGCTCGCGGACAACGTCGACTGCGCGATTCGTGGCGGTGGCGTGAAGGACGAGTCCCTGGTGGCGCGGCACCTGGGGGACCTCTGCTATTGGTTGTGCGCGTCACCCAGATATGTCGAGCGTCACGGGCCGCCACGTCACCCGCAGGAGCTGGCGGGGCCGGCGCACGCGGTGGTCAGCTACTTCTCGTCGCTGAGTGGCAAGGAGCTCCCCTTCGTGTTCCTCCGCGACGGCGAGCGGCTGGAGGTCCAGGGACGCAGCCTGCTGACGCTCAATGAAACCAACGCATACCTGGCCGCCGGTCTGGCCGGCCTGGGCGTCATGTTCGCGCCGCGCTTCGTGGTGGAGCCGTACGTCGCCACCGGTGAGCTGGTGCAGGTGCTGGAAGGATGGCAGCCCGAATCCCGGCCCCTGTTCCTCGTCTATCCGCCCGCACGCCAGCAGGCCGCCGGACTGCGCGTTTTCATCGAGTGGACGATGGAGCTGTTCGCGAGCCGTCCGAGTCTGTGGCGCCGCGAAGGGTAGCCCTCGCGCCATGTCTTCCGGGGTGGAGGCGCTCCAGGTCGGTCATCGACGGGCGCCAGCCCCCAGCGCGACGGTCACCACCTCGGCGATGGCGACCTGCTCGAGCAGCTCGACCTTCGGAATCCCGGGGATGTTTCCCAGCACCCCCGCGGACCGCAGCGATGCGAAGCCATGGCACAGGGACAGGGCGGCGATGGCCCGGGCGACGACGGTCTCGAGTGGCAGCCCGGGATTGCCCTCGGCCACCACCTCGAACAGGGTCTGAAGGGAGCGGTCGGACGCTTCGTGGACGGACGCGAAGCGCACCCGGTCCTCGATTTCGGGCAGGAACATGATGCGGTAGTGCGAAGCGTGCTCCTTCGCGAAGGTGAGGTACGCGGCGGCGACCGCCGAGAGTCTGCCCGGCACGGTGGGCTCATGTGCCACGGCCCGTGCGACGCGCTCCGCGAGCAGGTCGTAGCCCTCGGTGGCCAGCGCCGCCAGGAGGGACTGCTTGTCGGGGAAGTGGTGGTAGGGCGCTCCGGGAGACACCCCCACGGCTCGCGCGAGGACCTGGATGGTCAGCCCGGTGACGTCGCCTTCCCGCAGGAAATCGATGGCCGCGTCCAGCAGTGCGCGGCGCAAGTCGAGGTGGTGATAGCCGCGAGGCTTCGGGGGCTTCTTGGCCACGGTCTGACGCGTCTTGGGTGTGTTCGCCACGGGGCTCCCGGTTCTCCGTGGCGAGCATAGGCCGAGGCCGCCCGCGTCGTCAGTTGGACCGCGCCGCCAGGTCGAGCGTCGACTCCGCCTTGATGTGCTCCATGCCGACCTTCATGTACCCGGCGAAGTCCTCCTCGACGAAGTCCTTGAGGATGCCCTCGGTGGGCCACCCATTGCCACGGAAGCGGTAGGTCCAGCGCAGGTGCGTCCCTGTCGAGGTCGGCGTGAAGTTGAACTCGCCGACCGCGTACTGGACGGCGCGCCGCGCCTCGTTGGTGAAGTTCCAGACGACGTACCGGAACCGTTGGCCTTCCTCGACGAGGAGCAGCTCTTCGAGAGAGGTGTTCCCGTCGCGCAGCACCACCCGCCGCCGCGCTCCCGGGCCGCCCCAGGAAGGGGAGAGGACATCGGTCCGCTCGATGCCGGCGAGCTTCTCCGTCCCCAAGAGGATGCGCTCCAGCGGAACATTCACCAACCAGGGCAACAGCCGGTCCGGAGGCACCGCGATGTCTGTCTCCACGGTGTGCGCGATGAACGGCGCCTCCATGTCCACGGCGGGCGCCACCGTCGAGCGGTGCAGCGAGTCCCGCTCCGTGGCGGAGGTCCCCGATGCATAGCCGATGGGCGTCGCACACGCGCCCAGGAGCACACCACAGGCGAGGGAGAACAAGGCGATGGCAGGCGTGTCGAGCCGCGGCATGAGGTGTCCTCGTGAGTGATTGATCTAAAATACATTTAGATGTGAAGGCATGGATTGTCAAGGCGACCCCGGGGCGTCCTGGTGGCGCCGGACGTCCAGCGGTCGGGGAATCCGGCGGAGCGAGGCTGGGTGCTCGCCCTGGCCGGAGGCAGACCGTCCAGGCGTACAGCCACCCCATGAATCCCAGGTATGGTCCACGCGTCATGACGACCGTCCCCCCGGAGCCCCTGCGGTTGTCCGCACACCTTCCCGCGCTGGATGGCCTGCGCGGCGTGGCGGTGTTGCTGGTGATTGCCTATCACTCGCTGGGCGAAATCCGGACGGCGTCCATCGGCGGCCTCTTCCAGATGGGCTGGGCGGGCGTGGACCTCTTCTTCGTCCTCTCCGGCTTCCTGATTACCCGCATCCTGCTGCAGACGCGGGATCGCGGCGGGTACTTCCGAGCCTTCTACATGCGGCGTGCGCTGCGCATCTGGCCGCTGTACTTCGTGATGTTGGCCTTCGTCTTCGGCCTCATGGGCGGGTTGCTGCCCGCCATGGCCTTCGATACCCAGCGGTATCCGTGGACGCTCTACGCGCTCTACCTCCAGAACGTCTGGTTGCCGGACTTCGGCCCACCACCGCTCAACGTGACGTGGTCGCTGGCCATCGAGGAGCAGTTCTACCTGGTGTGGCCCCTGCTGGTGTTCTTCCTGCGTCCCGGGCAACTGCGCGTCCTGCTCTGGACGCTCGTGCTGCTCTCTCCCATCGCTCGCCATGCCGCACTGTCGATGGGCGCCTCTCCCCATCTGCTCTACACCTTTCCCCTGTTCCATCTGGAGGGCCTGGCCCTCGGAGGGCTCCTGGCGCTGGGCGTGGTGGACGGCCGCTACACCGCGGAGTCCCTGGCGCGATGGGGCCGTCGCCTCGCGGCACCCGTACTGCTCATGGCCTTCGGGCTCGGCACCGTGTTCTTCAACCGTGACCACTCCATCCACACTCCCGAAGCGCTCCAAGGGATGGGTGGCCCCCTCTTTCGCGCGCTGCTGGTGTCGGGCCTGTACACGTGGGTCGCGGTGGGCTTCGCCAGCCTGTTGGGCTGGGTGCTCACCGGACGCGTCCAGGTTCTTCAACGCGTGCTTCAGTGGGGCCCGCTGCGCTTCATGGGGCAGATCAGCTATGGCCTCTACCTCTTCCATGCGTTCGTTTTTCCCGTCAGTGCGCACTACCTGAGGCCGGTGTTCTCCCGACTCATTCCATCCAGCGTCGCCGCCACCGCGCTCTCGTTTCTCTTCGAGTACGCGGTGCTGCTGGCGCTCGCCGTCCTGTCGTGGCGGTTCTTCGAGCGCCCCCTGCTGCGCCTCAAGGACCGCTTCACCCCTTCGGAAGTCACCGAAAAGGCCGTCGCCCCCACGGCCTGAGGACGGGCTGGCTTCTGGGGTGGGGCCGACCGCTCAGAGCGCGGAGAAGACATCGCCGAGCGTGGCGATCATCGACTCCGAACCACGCAACCGGAACGTCAACCCGGTGAGGCGCGCTGACTCGATGCGGTCGACGCGGAGCATGCGCACCGCCCCTCGCAGATGGTCCCAGACGAGCAGGAACCAGGCGGGCCAGCTGAGCAGGAGGTAGTGTGGCTCCACGACGCGCACGGTGCTCACGTCGTTCGCGCGGTAGGTCAGCTCCAGTGCGCGTTGCTCGAAGAACGCCTCCTGGATGGGGCGGAGCACCGCGGCCCTGGGTGCCTTCCACGTCGCGGTGACGTTCCTCGAGCTGGGGCCGATGAGAATCCTCCGGCGCAGCCCACTCACCCGAGAGCGCTCCTCCGGTGGAAACGAGGCGGAGAGCTTCTGCCTCAAGCCCTTGAGCGTGGAGAGCAGCAGGGGAGAGCCCAGTTGCTCCACGAGCGCCAGCGCGAGCATGAGGTCAAGGGCCTCCCGGGTGTCGAGCTGAACGCGTCCCAGTCCCGTCCGGGGTGGCACGCGCACGCCGCCGCCTCGCCCCGCGTCCGACTCAATAGGGACTCCGCGAGCCGCGAGCCGGGACAAGTCCCTCCGGATGGTTCGCACACAGACGTCCAGCTCCTCGGCCAGCTCCGACGCGGTCCACGAGGGTCGGGAGGCGAGGAGGCCGAGGACGCGGTCCAGGCGGTCGCTGACGGGTTCGCGTTTCAAAGGTGACTCATTCTGTCACCTTTACGGGAGACAGTCTCCAGGTCGCGAACGAACGCGGCCCCGACACGAGAGACCCATGACCTTCCTGCGCGGAATGAGCACCCTCAAGCTCTGGTCGGACGACCTGCGAGCGGCGACCCGCTGGTACTCGGAGCTGCTCGGCGTCGAGCCCTGCTTCAGCAGCGAGGCCACCGGGCGTGGGCCCGGTTCCGTCGAGTTCCGCATCGGCGACTATCAGCACGAGCTGGGCATCATCGACCGACGCTTCGCGCCCCAGGGGCTCAACACGAGCCGGGGTGGGGTGGTCGCCTACTGGCACGTCGACGACGTCGCCGGTGCGCTCGCGCGGCTGCTCGAACGGGGCGCCGAGCTCCTGGACGGCGTCACCGAACGAGGCCCTGGCTTCGTCACGGCGTCGGTCATCGACCCCTTCGGCAACGTGCTGGGCCTCATGTTCAATCGTCACTACCTCGACGTCCTCGGAGCCCGCCATGGCGCGCGCTGAGCGAGGTGCCGTCGCCGAGGCCCCGGTGAAGGCGTTCCGTGGCGTGGCGGAGTTCGAGGCGTGGCTGGAAGAGAACGGGGGTGCTCGCGCCGGGGTCTGGTTGAAGCTCGCCAAGAAGGGGACGGGCATCCCCTCGTTGACGGATGACGAGGCGGTCGACGTGGGGCTCTGCTTCGGCTGGATATCCGGCCAACGGAAGTCGCTCGACGAGCGCTTCTATCTCCAGAAGTACGTGCCGCGCCGGCCGCGCAGCCGGTGGTCCCAGGTGAATGTCCGGAAGGTGGAGGCGCTGCTCGCCGCGGGCAGGATGCGCCCCGCGGGCCTCGCCGAAGTCGCCGCCGCCCAGGCCGACGGACGCTGGTCCGCGGCCTACGCGTCGCAGCGAAACGCCACCGTCCCCGGCGACCTGACGGCGGCGTTGTCCGCGAGCCCCCGGGCCGCGCGTGCCTTCGAGGCGCTCGGCAAGACGCGGCGCTACGCACTCATCCTGGAGGTCGTGACGACCCGTACGGAGACGGGTCGCACGAACCAGGTGCGTCGCATCGTCGACTCGCTCGCGTCCGAGAAGCCTTGAGGCGCTCGGGGCGGGCGTTGGAACGAGCCGGGTCCTACTGGCGCGGCGAGTCCTGACCCACGGAGCGCCGCTCCTGAGGCAGTCGACGCTCGACGCCATCGACATCGAAGTGCCGGACAATCATGCTCGCCGTGGGCCGCGATGCTCCCGGGCCGGTCCCGGCGATGGCCGAGGGCACGAGCACCTTCTCCGCGATGTCATAGCTCGCGAACGCTTCGAAGCCGCCATCCACCACCGCGGAGGAATGGCGGATGACCACCTTCCCAGACGGCAAGCCGGAGGGCAGTCGCGCCAGGAAGCCGCTCTTGTCGCCGCTCGCGACCAGCGCCTCGAGTCGCCTGGCGTCCTCCAGGACCTTGGCGGGAATGGCGGGCCAGTAGACCCACTCGCTGACGACCCTGCCGTCATTGCTCAGCCGTGCCCAGGCAACCGAGTCCACCACGGAGAACCTTCCGACGGTCCGTTCGAGGATGGAGGCATAGCCGTCGACCTGGGGCTGCGCCGGTCGCGACTCATTCGTCGTACCGTGCGATGACAGGTACGTGTTGGCATGCACGCCACCCATCTGGTCGCCAGGGACTCCCGCCGCGCGGAAGTACTCGATGACCTGGGCATTGTGCTTGTCTGGTCCCAGCGTGTAGCGGAGGTCGGGAGGGGGCGCCAGGACACCCACGGCCTCCTTGGACGAGCCGTTGCTCGGCGTGGCGATGACCAGACCATTGCCCAGGTGGGTGGCGAAGACGCCATCGGGGCCCACCACCTTCGCGAAGCCATGTTCATCGAGCCGACGCAGGGCGACTCCAGGCGGGCCGGACAGGAAGCGGGAGCGCTCCATGGAGTGTTGGTAGCCGACCGCACCGCCCTTGTCCGTGGCGATGAGTCCTGGGGCGGGGGGCTGTGCGAGCGCCGGGCCGGTGCACAGCAACGAAAGGCACGCGCCGAGGCTCAGGGAAAGTTCGCGGACCGTCTTCATGGCAGCTCCCAGGCGTTCTGGTTGGTGGCGGGCAGCGCGTAGTTGCAAACCCATCGCGCCGAGTAGAACTGATTGCCCAAGGCGTCATTGGAATCGTTCGCGAGCTGGACCCAGCTCTCGGCCATGGAGCCCGAGGCGCGCGCGGCGGAGTTGTCCATGCCGATGACGATGTTGCAGCCACAGCCGTTGAAGCCATGTCCTCCGCCTCCTCCCGGGCAGCCGCCTCCTTCGTTCGCTGGCAGGGAGTTCATCGTCTGCACCCAGGATTCGGACGCGCGGTTGTTCTCGTTGGCCCGGTAGAACATCGCGAAGGTCGCGCCGCGGTCCGGCACGTTGGCGGTGTCCCCGCCGGCGGTCATCATGGTGGCGATGAGCTGCACGCCCGCGCTGGCGTTCACGAACGTGTGCGCCCAGAACGGAGGAAGGATGCCGTGGCTGATGTCGAGCACCACCAGGTTGGCGCCGCCATCCGTGCCGGCGCCGGCCCAGGCGCCCGACTGGGGGCTCTCTCCGAACCGGATGGGTCCCTGGGTGTAGTTGATGAGCCCGCCGAAGCGGTCCCCGGTGCTGTGAGTCACGGCCTGACGGTCCACCATGTAGCAGCAGCGCGGCGCATCGAAGGGACTGAAGCGGCAGGTGCCGGGCATTCGGGCAACACCACCCCCTGTCGCGGTGCCGGGTTGATTGCAGGTGGCTGTCGTCGTGCAAGAGACCGTCGAACAGCCATGGTCGGTGATTCCATGGCCCGTGAAGAAGGCGACCGCCCGACCCGCGCGGTCAAAGTAGGTCTGGTCCGCTCCCAGTGAGTTCCGTGCGAAGTCCACGAAGTCCGTGTCGTAGACGGCGGAGTTCGTGTAGCGCGCGCCAGTGGCCCACCTGCTGCCCGCGAAGACCATGTTCTGCATGAAGCCGTCGCCATTGGCGATGGAGTTGCCCAACTGGTCGTTGGGTCCGTAGTCATTGACGCTCTCGACGATGATGGCGTTGCTCGTCTGCGCATGGGCGTCGAGTGCGAAGACCGCCATAAGCATTCCGATTGCCAGGAACCTCGAGTGATTCCCTGGGGTCATGCGGCGCTCCCGTGTCATGGGTGTGTATCTCCGGTCGTTGGATTGGTTTGTCTTGAAGCGTCCGCACGCCCTCCGGGAGCTGCTGTCCCGGAGGGCATGTCCGAGACGAGGTCCGGTGGCGTTTCCACCACCGTCCCGCGTCTCGACCGCGAGTTGTCGATGTGGCGGCTACGGGCTGACGGAGAAGCTCCCGCCCCAGGCGCTGTAGGAGAGCGTGGTGATGCCATTGCGGGTGGTGCCCGTGTAGCTGCTCTGCCCCGGCTGGATGGTGACAGTCACATTGCCTCCGGTGGAGGGAATCGCACCCGCGTGCACCGCGGCCGCGCAGGCGTTCGAGTCATCGGTATAGAGGTCCGTGCCCCACACGACCCCGCTGCTCGTCGCCGGGCAGTTGCAGCGAATCTGCGTCCCGTTCTGCCCGCGATAGGACGTGAAGCTGACGCTCGAGCAGCTCTGCGCGGGCGGGAGCTGGAACGAGAAGCTCCCGTCCCAGGCGCTGTAGGAGAGCGTGGTGATGCCGTTGCGGGTGGTGCCCGTGTAGCTGCTCTGTCCCGGCTGGATGACGGCGACCACCGTGCCTCCGGTGGAGGGAATCGCGCCCGCGTGCACCGCGGCCGCGCAGGCGTTCGAGTCATCGGTATAGAGGTCCGTGCCCCACACCGTCCCCGAGCTCGTCGCCGGGCAGCTGCAGCGAATCTGCGTCCCGTTCTGTCCGCGATAGGACGTGAAGTTGATGCTCGAGCAACTGGGGATGGTGCCTCCGTAGAGGTAATCCAGCGCGGTGTTGTCGGAGCTGGTCCACTCACCAGTCTCGGTGGAGCGGAAGCAGGAGTTCATGATGGACCCGCCCACGACGGCCGTGGTCGGCGTCCCCGGGATGTGGATGGCGCCCACGCCCGCATCGCCCTCGTCGCCGCCGGAGCCGCAGCTGATGCTGCGATTGTAGTAGTCCGAGTGACGGAAGCCGACCGCGTGGCCCAGCTCGTGGGTGATGACGTGCTCGTTCACGTCGGCGCTGTAGCTGTTCAGGCCGGTGCCGATGTTGATGATGCCGTAGGGCAGACCGCCCGAGGGGAAGCCCGCCGAGCCGCCGGTGCCTGTCGTCGTCTGCGCGGTGATGTTCGCGGTACAGCCAGTGGCCGGGCCGCGGGCGAAGGTGATGCGGAGGCCGCGCTCATTGTAGTTGGCGATGGCCAGGTCGAGCCCCTGGCTCAGAAACGTGTAGCTGTCGAACGCGGCGGTGGAGTTGACGCAGATCTTCGTCACGCCCGTTCCGACGAGGTTCGTCGTGCGGTACTGCTCGGGGCTCTCCGAGGTGGCCTGGAGCATCTCCCGGGACGCCTCGAGCGTGACGTGCGCGTCGCGGCCTACGTAGACGGCGTCGTCGGCGATGAGGATGTCGTCGGCGGGGAAGCCGGCCTCCAGAAGGTTGGAGATGATCTCCTCGTTCTCGGCCTGTGGGTCGGCACTGCAGCCGACCAGCAAGGCGCCACAGGTCACCGCGAAGACTGCTGCCTTCTTGAACATGGGGGCTCGTTTCGCTGACAGCGAGGATGCGCCGTCCGCCTGGCAGTCCCGCCAGGACAGCGCGACGTCCCTCCGAGCATTTCCCTGTTCAAGAGTTGGAAGTTCGTAAAAACGAGACTAACTGTTGAGGTCTGGATGAATCGTGGCTCCGAGCATTGCCAGCGTGGGGCGTCGTGGGAATGTCGGTTCACGCCTTCACGCGGGTGAACTCCATCACCCAGTTGGTCTCCCAGCTCTTGCCTTCGTCGGGGGAGAACGCCTGCTCCCAGCGCGCGGTGTCCTGTCCCAGTCGAGTCCATGTGAAGCGCACGCGGATGGCGCGGCCTTCGAACGTGTCGTTCGTCTCGAACTGGCCCACGTCGCCCGAGAAGCCGCCCAGCACGGGTGGGTCGATGGTGTGGTTGCGATTGTCCACCCAGGAGATGGACCACTGCTTCGTCGCCGGGTTGTAGACGCGGAGCGCCAGACCCACGAACCCGGGCCAGAACTCGCTGCGAAGGGTCTCCTGATTTCCAAGCCCGCCAGGCAGGGGGTGCTCTTCGGCGGTGGCCTCGAACGACAGCCATTCCGTGGAACCCTTCAGTCGCTCCTTGAGCCGTCGGTTGTGGACCCGCCAGGTCCCCATGAGGAAGTCGAAGTCCCGCGCCCCGTCGTTCTGTCCCTGTGCCCGCATACCATCGGCTCCGTTCAGGATGTCGAGGGCCCACCTCGGGCCTCTGAATACGAACGGTAGAGGGCATATAGGGCGAACCCCGCCCTGATTCGGACGGGCCCGGCTTATTGTGCTCTCAGGGCTTCCCGGTGGTCTCCGCGGGGCAACCCGCCGTCGCGGTGACGTGTTGGAGGCGGCCGGACGCCGGCGCCACCAGCGGCTTCTTCTGGGTCTTCCAGTGCTCGACGAGCGCGTCGCGCAGCGTCAGCGCCTGCTTCTCGCCCAGGTCGATGCTCGCGGGCGCCAGCGTCTTGAGCACGTCCTCCAGCCCGCCACCCCCGCGCGCCAGGAAGTCCGGCATGGCCACGCGGAAGCGCTTGCTGGCCGGAAGCGGCTTGCCGTTCGGCAGGGTGACGGAGGCGAGCCGCGACACGCCGTTGCACTGCTCGACCTTCACCTTCAGCCCCGACACCTGGAAGGTGCCCTTGCGTCCGTAGGCCGCCTCCAAGAGCCGCTTCAGCTCCGCCGTGGACAGGGTGAGGACGGCGAGGGTGTTGTCGAAGGGGAGCACCTCGTAGACCGCGCCGTAGGTGAGGTCACCCGCCGGCAGGTCCGCGCGGAGGCCGCCACTGTTGAGCAGGGCCACGTCCGTCGCGGAGACCGCGCGCAGCGCATCCGCCAGCACGTTTCCGAGCGCGCTCTCCGCGTCGTAGTTGCGGCCGAGCGCCGCCGGCACACTCACCCCCAACGAGCGCTTCTGCTCCTCTTCCACGCGGGCGAACGCCTCGGTGAGCTCCGCCTCCAGCGCCGCGTCAGCCACCACCGCGCTCCCACGGAACGTCGCGGGGACGAGCCGCAGGCCCTTCGCCGCCTTCAGCTTCCGCTCGTCACACGTGCCCAGCGTCGCATCCATGCGCGCGCACACCGGGATGGAGCCCTGCAACAGCGTCCGCTCGGGAAGCACCTTGCGCGTCACCGGGTCCACGAAGAGCTCCACCAGCCCGAACGCGCGACCCCGGCCCGACGTCTCGATGACCGGTGTGCCCTTGATGAAGTGGCCCACGGGCTGATGCGTGTGCCCGGCCACCACCGCGTCCAACGTCCCCTCGGGCAGTGTCTCCAACAGCTCGATAATCTCACTGTCCCCGCGGTCGCAGGACGACGCGTCGCGAGGGTCATCCCCGCGCTTGCACACCGCGCCCGCATGCGCCACCGCGACCACGACCTCGGCCCCTCGTGCGCGCAAGGCCTTCACCGCCGCGAGCGCCGACTGCTCCAGGGCCGCGAAGCGCAGGCTCGCCACATTCACCGGATTCGTCACCTGCGGCGTGTGAGGCGTGGCCAGCCCGACGATGCCGATGCGCACCCCGCGCCGCTCCACCAGCAGAGTGCCCTCGTTGCCCAGCCACGTGGGAGCCACGCCCGTCTGCGCGTCGGTGACGTTGAACCCGAGCACCGGGAAGCGCGCCTGCTGGATTCGCGCCTTGAGCGCGCCGAACGGGTCGTCCCCTTCGAGCGCCACCGAGCGAGGCCCCACCGGCCCGTAGTCGAACTCGTGGTTGCCGAGCGCCGAGGCGTCATACTTGAGCGCGTTCATCGCGCCGATGACCACCGCGCCCTCGGTGAGGTTGGAGGCGAGCGTGCCCTGGAAGAGGTCTCCGCCGTCCAGCAGCAGCACGCCATCCGGGTTCTCCGCGCGCAGGATGGACAGATACCCCGCGAGCGTCGCCAGCCCGCCCTGCTCCACGCTGGTGCCATCCGGCAGCGTGGCCTTGGAGGGCATCACCCAGCCGTGCAGGTCGTTGGTCCCCACCACGGAGATGCGCAGGGGCTCCGGCGCGGCTTTCGCCTCGCTCGCTCGCGCGGGCACGGGCGCGGGCTCCGGCACGGACGGCGTGGAGGAAGCGCAGGCGACGAGGAGGGCGGACAGCAGCCCGAGACGGAAGGGACGGAGGGCGGAAGGCACATGCCCGTCTAGAACGTCGACCCCGCCTGATTCAAGGGCCCTCGCTTCCGGCTGTCAGACTTCCGGAAGCGAGGGCCCCACGTGCGCGGGTGTGGCTAGTTGCGCACGCGCAGCAGCAGCTCGGCCTGCATCGGGCTGCGGCGGCTGGTCGCCGTGCCGAAGCGGTTGTTCGTGGGGCGGTACTGCTCCTGCAGGAACGTGACGTCGCTGTTGTTCAGGACGTTGAACATGATGAGCGTGAGCTCCATCTTGGTCTCCTGCGTCTTCACGATGCGGTTCAGGTCGTAGCGGGCCTGGACATCGAACAGGAACTGGCTCGGTTGGCGCAGCTCGGAGACGGCCGACGGGTCATTGAAGTCCGGCAGGTTGGTGCTGGAGTTGGAGGAGTGGCCGGTGCCGCGGTCCGAACGCGCCACGCGCTGCCGGTCCACGGTGCCCTCCGTGAACATCCACATGGGCGCGCCGGTGCGGTAGTTGAACCGCACGCCGAAATCGAGCCCGAACCGCGTGGTGTACCCGATGGCGCCCTTGATGGTGTGGCGGATGTCCTCCGGCGACGGGCCCTCGAAGAAGCGCTTGAAGCGCGGATTCACGCCGTAGCCGTCGAAGTAGTCACCCACCGTGCCATTGCTGTAGGCCAGGGTGTAGCTGGCGAGCAGATCCCACGGGCCCGTCTTGCCCTGCGCCCACAGGTCCATGCCCTTGTAGTCGCGCCAGGCGTCATCCGGGTTGTGGATCTTCACGATGGTGTGATTCACGCCGTCCACGTAGTCCACCACGCGCGTGCCGGACGGATCCCAGATGCGGTTCATCTCCTCGTCCACCCACATGTTGGAGTACTTGCGGTAGGTGAGGTCGACGCCGATGACGGAGCCCTCGGTGATGGCGTGGTGCAGGCCGAGCGCCAGCTCGTCCACGTGCGGAGGCGTGTGGCTCGTCTTGTCGAAGTAGCGGCCGGAGGCCCCACCCGCCACGCTGCACTGGGCGTTGCCGACGGTGTCCGGCGCACAGTCCGCGAAGGCGCCACCGGCGAAGGTGGACCGCACCGTGAGCAGCTCCGGGTTGGCGTGCTGCGCGATGAAGACGTCGCCCACTTCGTTGGAGCGGCCGTAGTGCGCCTTGACCAGCGTGGTGCGGTTGCCGAACATGTCGTAGGTGGCGGACAGACGCGGGCCCACGCCCACCAGGTTGGTGATGAACAGGTTGTCATCGCCGTACAGGCGGCCCACGTCGGCGCGGATGCCCGCGACCAGCGTGAGGTAGCGGTTGACGTTCCAGCGGTCCTGGAGGAAGGCGCTGGAGATGAGGGTGCCGGCCTCGGTGCTCAGCGGGGCCTGCACGCCGTCGGTGTTGTAGAAGTCGAGCCGCTCGTTGCAGAACGCGAAGGTCGTCGGGTCCTCGGGATTGCACTCGCCGCCGCGGTCATTGAAGCGCTGGTTGCCAATCACCTGCGTCGTCTTGTCGCCGCTCAGGTAGCTGAACTGCAGACCCGCCTTCATCTGGTGGTTCTTGAGCTTGAAGAGCAGCGTCGGGTCGAACTGGTAGCGCCTGCGCTGCTCCGTCACGAGATTTCCCACCTCGTTGCGCAGCGCGCCGGCGTTCCGGTACGTGACGCTGTTGTAGGTGTGGGCGATATCCTGCGAGTCCTCGTTCATGGGCCCCTGCCAGATGTCCTTGTAGGTGGTGCCCGTCTGGAGCTGGAAGAGGACGTTGTCGGAGATGCTGCGGTCGTAGTTGACGATGGCGAAGAAGCCGCCGCGGTCGATCTGCGTCTCCGCCTCCGGGGAGGCGAACGTCGAGGCGACCTGGTTGGTGATGGTGTTGTTGTCGTAGTTGAACGCCAGGGACAGGCGGTCCTTCGGCGTGGGCTGCCAGGTGAGCTTCAGGCGGGCCAGGCGCGTCTGCGTGTCCGTCGTGCGGCTCTCCTCACCCAGCGGCGTGTCGCGCTTGGAGAAGTTCCACTGGCCGGAGACGTAGAACCACAGCTTGTCCTTGATGATGGGGCCGCCCACGCCCACCAGCGGGCTGTAGAAGGCCGTCTCCGACAGGGGCACTTCATTCTGCGTGTAGTTGGCCACGTTGGTGGGCTGGTTGGCCGCGCCCCGGTACTTCGCGTTGGCCCACGCCGGCGAGAGAATCATCGTCACGTCGTAGGTGAACTTGTTGGAGCCGCTCTTGCTGACGACGTTCTCGATGAGGCCCAGCGAGTTGTACTGCGCGTCGAAGCCGCCGGTGATGACCTCGAAGTTCTCCACCGCGTAGAAGCTCATCGGCGAGCTGATGCTGCCGTCCACCACGTCGGACGTGTCCATGCCGTCGATGAAGAACTTGCCGTAGCGCGACAGGCCGGCGCGCAGGCTGGGCGCGTTGCCGTTGCCCACGCCCGCCACCAACTGGGGCATGGCCTGCACCTGCGTGAAGACGGGCGAGGTCGCCGCCTTCTCCGCGTTCATCACCGCGCCCGTCTGCGCGGAGTCCGGGTTGATGATGGGGTTGACCTTCTCGACGATTTCGTAGGTGGCCACCGCCGTCTGCTCGGTGAACACCTCCAGCTTCACGTCCACCTGCGTGGCCTGGCCGAGCAGGACGGTGATGCCCGCCTTCTTGATGGGGGCGAAGCCGGGGACGTTGACCTCGAGGACGTAGCCCTCGCCCGGGGGCAGGGTGTCGAACTCGAAGCGGCCGTCCTCGCCGCTGGTGCGGGACTGGGGCAGCTGCAGCGCCGGGCCCGTCACGGTGAGGGGCACCTCGGCGAGCGGCGCGCCCGTCGGGTCATAGACGTAGCCGGCCATGCGGCCGTAGTTCTGGCCGGCGGCGAGGGCGGATACGGGGAGGGCCGCGACGAGCGCGAGCAAGAGCAGCGCGCTGCCCCGGAGGAGAGTCGTCTTCATGGAAGGGCTCTGGGGAGAAAGGGGGGGACTCACAGGGTGCTCCCCACGACGAAGAGCACGCCGGCGTACCGGGTGACGGTGGTGAGGTTCAGCTCGGTCTCGGCGCAGGCGTCGACGCACAGGCCGGTGTAGCTGGAGGCGGGCTTGGCCGCGGTCGCGGTGAAGGTGCGCAGGCGCACCACCGGCGACCAGCCTTCCTCTCCGGGGAGAGAGGAGAACAGGTACACGGGCGTCTCCGTGGCGGGCGCGCCCGTCGGCGGGCTCACAAGGACGCCGTCCATGGCCACCACGTTGCCGGCCTCATCCACCTGCACGGGACCGCCGTCCAGGTAGGCCAGCTGCAGGCCGCGGTACCAGCCGCCCTGGGAGGTGAACTCGGAGCCGCTGCGCAGCGGGTTGAGCTGCGCGGAGACGTCGATGATGGCGCGCAGGGAGATGCTCGTGGCCTCCTCGGCGGCGCCACCGAACGAGCCCTTGGTGAGCGAGGCCAGGTCCTTGATGGCGTTGCACTGCTGGGCGCCCGTGCCCGTCCAGCGCGTCACCTTCGACAGCGGCAGCACGTGGGGCGTGGTGTTGCCGGTGACAGTCAGCGGCAGCGTGGCGAAGACGGGCCACTGCACCGTCTCCGGGAAGCTGTCGTTGCGGAAGTCGAAGTCCGCCTTGCCCGTCTTGCAGCCGTCCACGAAGTCGTACGACGTGGCCACCACCCGGCTCGCCGGGAGGAAGGGACGCCCGGTCTCATCCACGGGAACGCCCGAGTTGGTGATCACGCCCCGGTCGTCCTTGCGCTCGGTGGGGACCTGACCCAGGTTGAAGAAGGGCACGCTGGTGCCCTTCGCCTTGGCCGCCGCGGGCCGGTAGACGCCGCTGACGGGCCTGAACTTGGAGTCGAGGTTCGTGGCGTCGATGACTCCCTGGTACTTGTCACCGACCTCCTCGTTCGACTCACCACACGCCACCGCACTCAGGGCTGCAGCGAGCCCGAGTACGCACTTCATTTTTGTCTGCACGGAAAAAACCTCTGGGGATGGGACGAGGTGGCGGCCCTCTAGCACGACTCTCAGGTCCTCAGGTATCAGTTGAGTGGCTTCCACGTGACAGCCCCTCGTTATGCTGGGGCAGCACGATTACATCCTGAGGAGTCGCTCCCGGCTTGTGGTATGTGCCGACTCGGCATGTTCGCGCAGCAAACCGACCCTCCCTCCACACGAATCCTCGGCTTCGCCGCCTTCTCCGTCGCCGTCCACGTTGGCATCGTGGCGGTGATGATGTTGGTGGTGAAGCCCATCGTCCTCGAGGCGGAGCAGCCCATCGAGGTGGTGCTCAACCTCGTCAAGGCGCCGCCCCCGCCGCCTCCACCGCCTCCGCCCGCGCCGAGCAGGACGACTCCGCGTCAGGTGGAGAAGAAACCCCGCACGGAGCTCCGCCAGCCGGTGGAGATCAAACCCGTCGTGGAGGTGGAGAAGCCCGTCGAGCCCGAGCCCGAGGCGCCAGAGCCCGAGGCGCCCCCGGAAGAGGGTGGCGTCGAGGGAGGCGTGGCGGGCGGGGTGGCCGGTGGCGTCGTTGGAGGGG
>NZ_JABXEM010000569.1:0-1122 GCF_013372595.1 Myxococcus sp. AM011 | reverse complement strand
GGTAGGCTCCCCTCGTGCGCCCCGCGTCCGCCCTCACCTGCCCCGGCTGTCAGGCGCCCCGCGTGGAGGGGCTGGAGTGTCCCCGCTGCGGCGTCATCTACGCCCGCGCGGAGGCCCGTGCGGCGCGCAAGGCCGAGCAGGAACGCGCGGCCGCGGCGGCGCCCCCGGAACCCGCGCCCTTCGAGGTGGACCCCGCCTGGCTCGTGCCGCCGCCGGACCTGCGCTCGGACGCGCACCCGCTGGAGACCGCCGCGTTCGACGCCGCCGACGAGCAGGCCGTGCACGAGCTGCGGCTGCGCCTCACCGTCGTCCCCGTGGCGCTGTTCCTGGGCTACCTGGGGGCCACCGGCTCGCTGCGCTTCATCGTCCGGCTGTTCACCATGCTCGTGCACGAGGCGGGGCACGCCATCACCGCGTGGCTGTGCGGCATCCCCGCCGTGCCGTCGCTCTGGGTGACCTCCATGGGCTCGGAGCGCTGGTATTCGCTGGCGCTGGTGCTCGCGGGCGGACTGGGGGCACTGACTTGGATTGGCTGGAAGCTGCGCCGCCCGGCGTGGGTGACGTGGGGCGTGGTGCTGCTCACCGCGCAGCTCTTCTGCACGCTGCTCCTGCCCATGGCGAGCACGACGGCGCTCATCGTCTTCGGCGGCGACGCGGGGATGCTGGTGCTGGGCACGGTGCTGATGGGGTGCTTCTACGTGAGGCCCGGCAGCTACCTCCACGTGCGGGGACTGCGCTGGGGCCTGGTGCCCATTGGGGCGCTGTCCTTCTGGGACTGCTTCTCCACCTGGTGGGCCGCGAGGACGAACACGGAGGAGATTCCCTTCGGCCGCATGGAGGGCGTGGGCCTGAGCGACCCGAGCCGCCTGGTGGAGGAGCATGGCTGGCAGGAGGGCGACCTCATCCGCCGCTATGTGATGCTGGGCGTGGTCTGCCTGGTGGCACTGGCGGTGTTCCACGGCCTGCATCTCTACCGGGGACGCAGCCGCCTCCGAGACGCCGTGCGAGCGCGGCGCTACCAGGACCCGTGAGGCGACGTCGCGGGTTGTGACAGCGGTGGAGAACGCCGGTACCCTTCGCGGCACATGGTCCCCTCCGCCCCGCCGCTCCCCTCTCCGGAGC
>NZ_JABXEM010000568.1:0-1143 GCF_013372595.1 Myxococcus sp. AM011 | reverse complement strand
GTCGTGGGCGGGACGGTGGGTGGGACGGGTCCGGCCGAGCCGGTGAAGCCCAAGAACGTGCCGCCCTTCGTCATCCAGCGCGACGTGGTGCGCCAGACGTCGCCGCGTCTGTCCGAGGTGTTCAAGCAGGCCCACCGTGGCCAGACGCTGCAGGGCATCTACAAGGTCTGCGTCTCCACCAGCGGCAGCGTGTACGAAGTGACGCCGGTGAAGTCCGTGCCGGGCGCGGACGAGGACATCATCCAGGGACTCAAGGTGGGCTGGGAGTACAAGCCCCAGAAAGTCCCGGTGTGCTTCCTCTACAACATCCCCATCACCATCCAGTAGGCGCGCTGCTGCCTCCAGTCCGCCGCGAGGCCTCGCGGTGCTGGAGTCGTCGCGGGCTGGGGAGGGGCGCGAAGCCTGCTCGCGGCGATGCGCGGTGGGGAGAGTCGCTCGTGGATTGGGATTTCGGGCGGCTCATGGCCCGGGCGGTGTGAGTGCGCTCCGCCCAGGCCGTGATGAAGGTGCTTCAGCCTCCGCAGCGGTTGAAGTTCTGGTCGACGTAGTACTGGCAGCATCCCGCGTAGGCGCCCAGGCACGTCTGGGTTCCGAGCGCCTGGGTGGCCCACTGCGAGGCGGTGGAGTACGAGCCCGCGCAGGCGTCAGCGCAGAGCGTGTTGGAGATGGAGGAGATGCTGCCGTCGATGTTGTAGCAGGTGGTGGCGTGGGCGCGGGCGTAGACGGCGCACGGCTCCTGCGGAGGCGGGGGCGTGGAGGACGTCGTGCTCCAGATGGCGCTCAGGTACACGCGGTCATTGGACTGGTCGATGCCGGCCCAGCGCGAGCGCGGCCCCGTGTCCCAGGTGACCATCATGTAGTGGCGAGCCTGGAGGGTGGTGCTGTAGTTGACCTTCCACTCGCAGCCCTCCCACGGCCAGATGCTGCAGGATTTGAACTGGGTATAGAAGTACGCGCTGGAGTCGAAGCCGGCCGCGAGTCCCACGGCGCGGAAGTACACGGTGCCGTCCTTCGCGCCGCTGTAGGAGCCGTACCAATAGTCGACGAGACAGGTGCGGCCCTGCGTCGCCGTGGTGGCGCAGAAGTGGGTCTTGAACCAGTTCTTGTCGCCCACCCAGTCCCAGGTGTCATTGAGGCTGGAGG
>NZ_JABXEM010000567.1:0-1169 GCF_013372595.1 Myxococcus sp. AM011 | reverse complement strand
CCAACGGCGCCGAGGCGGTGGACGTCGTCTTCTCCGGCACCGCGGCTTCCGTCTCCGCGGGCCGCCCCGGCCCCTACACCCTCACCGCCGGGCAGTCGCTCCGGGTGCGCGTCGACGACGGCCGGGACGTCTTCATCCCCTTCAGCGAGGAGGACTTCGGCGACATCACCCAGGCCACTGCCCAGGAGGTGGCCGCCGTCCTCAACTCGGGACTCATCGGCGGACGCGCCACCGTGGAGGCCGGCGTGCTGAGAATCGCCAACGACACCCAGGGCGCCTCCAGCCGCCTGGAGGTGGGCGACGCGGTGGCCAACACCGTCTTCGGCTTCGCGGGCGGCCCGCAGGTGGGGAGCGGCAACGTCCAGAGACTGCGCGCCGTCGAGCTGGCCGAGGTGCGCGCCCTCGTGGAGGCGGCGGTGGCGGGTGTCCGCGTGGCACCGTCCTCCCTGGGGGCCCTGCAGTTGCTCACCCAGTCCACGGGGCCTGGTGCCTCCTTGCGTGTGCAGGGAGACGCGGCCTCCGGCCTCGGACTCGACGCGCTGCTGCACACGGGCGACGCCTCCGGCGCCACCGACGTCCTCCACCTGGAGGCCAGGGATGCAGGCGCCTACGCCAACCGCCTCGAGGTGGAGGTGCGGCCCCCGACGAATGGAGCTCCCGAAACCTTCGACGTCCTCGTCCTCGAGGACGGCGCCTACCGCGAGTCCTTCCCCAACCTCTCCTCAGCCCGGGGCGACGCACGCTACGTCGAGCGCGTCCTCAATGACGAGCGCACCGGCTCCACCTACGTCCGGGCCTTCATGGTGCAACCGGACGCGATTCCGGACGAGCAGACGGTGGCCCTCTCGGGCGGCGCGGACGGCCTCGTCGGCCTGGACGACACGGACTTCATCGGCTCGGAGGCCGGCCGGAGCGGTCTTTTACGCGCTCGACGAAGTGCAGGACCTCTCCCTTCTCCTGGTGCCCGGGCGCGCCACGCCCGCCGTCCACAACGCCATGGTGCGCTACTGCGAGGTGGCGAGAGGCGGCCTCGTCTTCGCCGTCCTCGACTCGCCCGCGGGCTACAGCGCCACGGACATCGTCTCCTACGTCTCGCAGGAGGCCGCCCTCGAAGGGCTCTCTGAGCACGCGGCCCTCTACTGGCCCCGCGTCAAGGTGCTCAACCCCGC
>NZ_JABXEM010000566.1:0-1173 GCF_013372595.1 Myxococcus sp. AM011 | reverse complement strand
CGGTGGCGCGTCCCCATGCTTCTGGCGGCCGGTAGCGAGGTATGGCTCGACGCCCACCGACTCCAGCCAGTGGACATTCTTCGCGGAGAAGTAGCCCGCGTCCGCGCTCAGCTTTCGAGGCACCGCTTCGAGGTGGGCGGCCACCCGGTCCACCAACGCCGGCAGGTGCTCGGCATCCGGGGGCTGGTTGGTGAGGGCCTGGGCGACAATCACCTGGTGCGCCGAGTCCACCGCCGCCTGAGCGTTGTACGCCTGCTCGAAGCTGGTGCCCTTCTTCATGATTCGGCTGTCGGGGTCCGTGAAGTTGCGCTGCGCCTTCGGTGTTGGCTTGCCCTGCGCCGTGTGCGGCACGGTGTGGCTCGGCAAGTCCTCGACGGGCGGCGGTGCGTCATCGTCATCATCCGCACTCTTGTCCGCCTCGGCGGCTCCCTTGGCTTCGGCCTCCAGCGCCTGCCGGGCCTCTCGAATGCGCTGCAGACGCGTCTGCGCGCGTCGTAGCTCCTCGGGCAGTTCATCGCCGCGCTTGCCCTTGCCGTGCTGGGTGTCCTCCTGCGCGTCGACAGCCTCCGCCTGGGCCAAGAGCTCCTTCACCTTCTCGCGCAGCTTCTCTTCCTCCTGCCGCATCCGCTCGTAGCTCATCGCCTTGTGCTTGCTGGCGTTCGCTTTCAGCTTCGTGCCGTCCAGCGCCACGTGCCCCAGCTTCACCAACCCCGCCCTCGCGCACAGCTTCAGCATCTGCACGAAGAGACTCTCGAAGTGCACTCCGTGCCGACGTCGGAACTCCGAAATCCTCGAGTGGTCCGGGGACTGGTTCCCCGCGAGGACGCGAAAGGCCACGTCCTCCTGCGTCTTCCTCTCTATCTTCCGAGACGACGTCACCCCGGTGCAGTACGCGTACAGCAGCAGCGCCACCATCATCTTCGGCTCGTACGGCGGGTAGCCCCGCAGCTCCCTCTCGTAGCGCTCGTAGATGGGGGCAAGGTCCAACTCCTCCACCACCTCCAGCACGAAGCGCGCGAGGTGGTGCTCCGGCAGCCAGTCCAGCAGCGAGGGCGGCAGCAGGAAGTCCTGCTGCACATTCCAGGGGCGGAACTTCTTGCTCATGCCGGACATTGAGCCTCCTCATCCCCGGCAGGGCAAGCCCTCGTTGCGATTACCGCGACAGGCTCCTAG
>NZ_JABXEM010000565.1:0-1189 GCF_013372595.1 Myxococcus sp. AM011 | reverse complement strand
TACTGGAAGCCCGCTTGGGACTCCACCGCCAGGGCCGCCTGGGCGGAACCCGGCAACCCCATTGACTTCGCCGCCAGTCCCGCCGTGTTCCCGATGGCCACCGTGGCCAGCATGACGAAGACGCGCGCTGCGTTCTCCCCGAGCACCTCTCCGTATGCCTCACCCGCCGCCTGGAGTTGCTCGAAGCTCGTTGCCCTGTCTACCTGGCGCACCAGCGTCAGCCACCCGTCCAGCATGCTCCACACCGTGTCCACGCCCAGGTAGGCGATGAGGCAGGCCGTCAAGGTGGCCGCCACGCCTTTACTCACCGGCTCCGGCAGCGACCACAAGAGCAGGTACATCGTCGCGGAGGCGGCGATGCCAGCCACGACGGCCTGGGGGTCCGTCATGCCCTCCAGTGCTTCGGCCGTCTCCTCCCAGACCGAGTCCATGGCGATGGCCAGGGCCCAGGTGTACTTGCCATCGCTGGCCAGCAGGGGCCCCTCATCCAGCAGCCGCAAGCAGTCCCCAGGTCTGTCCTTCCGCTTGCACCACTGGCCGTAGGCGCGCGTCAGCGCCTCATCCGCGTAGTCCTCCAGCAGCCGAGGGCCGTCCACATCCCCTCCACGCTGGGGAATGAGTCGCGAAGAACCCCGCTCATACCCGTACACCCCACTTCGGGACGGAACGCCGAAGCGCTCCCGCGCGTCCTGCATGGGATTGCGAGAGGGACGAACATCCCGTGCCAGCTTTGCGACGGCCTCCTCGAATTCGTCGTCTTCGAGCTCAGCCGCACTCACTTCCGCGTCAGGCTCCTCGTGAGGAGTGACGAGGAAGGAGTCCTCTCCCGTCTCCAGCCGCACGACTCGACTCGTCGCGCAGCCCGTGACGGCCACCAACAGGAGCAGCGACACCACCCAACGAAGCGTCATGGTAGGCCCCAGCAAGAGGCCCGCGGCGAGGCGGGCTCACCCTGGCAATACCAGACGACGCTGACAGGCGACCCAAGGAGTAAGCCCCCCCGGGCCACCTGGGATCTACGTGGCCGCTCACACGCAGTGCCGCGTCCGGCCTACTGTGGCGGCTCCGTCAGCACCAGCAATCCACGGGACGTATCCACGACATACACATGACCATCTCCAGGAACCTGGAGCCCCGTGGCCCCCTCTTCCAGCGCGTCCCCGCGTCCCGGGTCCGTCTCACGATAGCT